>DATGPD010000662.1:0-4612 GCA_035305285.1 Planctomycetota bacterium | reverse complement strand
GTTGCGGTCCGGCGCGTCGCGGTCGCACCAGACGTGGTCCTGCCGCAGCAGGCGCGTGAGGCAGCGGTCGCGCAGCGAGGGCCGCTCGTCGCGCAGCGCGCGGGCGAGTGCCTCGGGCAAGGCGCCGAGCGTCGACGGCGTCGCGACCCCGGAGACGCCCCATACCGCCCGGCCGAGGTGGACGACCGGCCGGCCGAGCAGCAGCGCGGCGCCGGCCAGCGGGTGGTTCACGGTGATGACCGCGGCGGCCGTCGCGAGCACGCTGCGGATGCTGCTCGGTCCGACGACCGCGCCGGGTGCAGGCGCCTCGCGCAGCCGCTCACCGAGCGGACCGTCGGGCAGGACGGCGACGACGCCGAGCAACGGATCGACCGCGGCCGCCGCGATGCGCGCCGCGTCGAGCAGGGCCGCGGCGGAGATCGGACGCGCGTCGAGGAGCCGGCGCGGACAGTTCGCCGGCTGCAGCAGCACCGCGACCGCGGGCGCCGGGAGCGCGGGATGGTCGGCGGCCGGGGTGCCGCGCGCGGGCACCGCGTCCCGCCACGCACGGAACGCGGCGTACGCGGCCCGCGGCCCTTCCCGTAGCGCGCGCAGGCCGCACCAGAGGCGTGCCGGCACGCCCGGGTCGCTCGGTGCGCGGCGCGGGACGCACGGCGCACCCGCGGCGCCGAGGAACGCGGCAGCCGCCGCGCGCAGCAGAGCGGGGCGCGCGGTGACCATGCGGTAGTCGGCCGTGCCCCGGTGCGCGATCGCGGAGTCGCCGTCGATCCCTTCGGAGTCGCACAGCAGCGTGCCCGGCAACATTCCGTCGCCGACGTGCACGGTCGGGATCCCCAGCCGCCGCGCGGCGAAGTGCGCCAGGCGGTGCACGCCGCTCCGTCCGAACGGCACGACGAGCACGTCGGGCGGATCGGAGGTGAGGAGCTGCTGCAATGCCGCCGCCGCACCCCCGATGCGGCGCACGGCGCGCGGCGGTACCGGGCCCCGCCCCCCGGCGAGCCGGTGGTCGACCGCCGCCAGCTCGCGGACCGGGACGTCCGGGCCGGGTTCGCCGCCGGGTGCGAGCGCGCGGGCCGGCAGGTGCTGGGCGAGCCAGAAGGCCCGGTCGGCGCCGCTGCCGGCGAGCACCGTGACGCGATGTCCGCGCCGCATCGCCAGCTCGGCGAGCGGCTCGAGCAGCGGGTAGGCGCCGATCGGCGGGAACGCGAAGAGCACGTGCGGCACGACCGCCTCCTTGATCGGCCGGCGGCGGCCCGGGCCTTCGTGCGACCGGAATCGCGGCGCTCGCGTTGCACCGGCCCGGTCCGGCGGCAGGATGCGCGCGCCGCATGGCCCGGGCTTTCGATGCGATGCTCGCTGGCGCCTGCACGTTCGGGGTGGCCCACGTGCTGCGCCAGCAGACCTTCTACAAGGGGGACGGGCACGTCTACCTGCAGAGCATCCTCGAGGGCAACCTGCAGCACCCGCACCACCTGGTCTACAAGCCGCTGGTGCTCGGCGTGCACCGCCTGAGCGCGCCGCTCGGCGCGAGCCTGTACGACGCCGGCGTGCTCGCCAGCGCGCTCGGCACCGCGGTGGGGATCGCGTGCGCCGTGCTCGCGTCGCGCATCCTCGGGCTGACGCGCGGCGGCGCATTCGCCGTCGCCGGCCTCATGCTGAGCGTGCCGGCACTGTTGTTCTTCGCGACGGTCGTCGAGCTCCACGGCGTGTTCCTCGCGTTCGCGGGGCCGGCGCTCGTCGCCTTCGCGCACCTCGCGCGTGCGCCCGGCGTGCGGCGCGGGCTGGTGTTCGGCGCGAGCCTCGCGCTCGCCTACGTGGGCCACGCGAGCGCGGCGCTGCTGCCCGCGCTGCTCCTGCCCCTCGCGCTCTACTACCCGGCGGGACCGGCGACGCCGGCCGCGCGCCTGCGCGCGCTGATCGCGCCGACCGCGGCGGCGGGCGCGGTGTTCGCCCTGTTCCTGGCCGTGTTGCCCGCGCTCGGCGCGTGGACCGGACTCGGCGCCGACACGTCGTCGGCCGCGGCGTACGTCGTGCGTGACGCCGACACCTACGCGCGCGACGCGCGGCGCTGGGTGACGACCCTCGCGTACGAGTGGCTGCTGCCGTACGCGCCGCTCGGCCTCGTCGCGCTCGCGGCGTGCTTCGTCGGTCCGTGCCGCGGGCAGGCGCGCTGGCTGTGCGCGGCGGTGGTGCCGTACTACCTCGTCTGCGTGTTCCTGTTGCCGAGCCCGGAGTTCGGCGCGTACCTCACGCCGTTCGCCTGGCCGCTCGCCCTGCTCGCCCGGCGCGTGCTGCCGCGCGCCGGGCTCGCAACGGCCGCGTGCGCCGGCCTCGCGCTCGGCCTGGCCGCGATCGCGTGGCACGACCGGCCGGGCGCGGCGCGTGACTTCGCCGCGAGCGTGCGCGCCGCCGCCGGCGGGCGCGCGCCGTTCCTGCTGCTCGGCGACCACGACGAGCTGAAGGCGAAGCTGATCGCGCTGCCCGACGTGCCGCACCTGTTGCTCCTGCACGCCGGCACGGTGCCGCAGGCGATGCTCGACGACGCGCTGGACCGCCTGGAGGAGCTGCTGCGTGCGCAGCAGACGGAAGGGCGCGCCGTGCTGCTCAGCGACGGCGCGGTGCGCGTGCTCGAACAGGTCGCGCCGAGCGGCCCGCTGGTCCTGCCCGCGCTGCGCGCACGCTTCGCAGTCGAGCGCGCGGGGGGTGGGTTCGCCGGGTTCGAACTGCGCGCGCGCTGAGATCGTCTCAGCGCGGGACGCGCTGCCGCGCGGCGCGGGACCGTGCCGCGCGCGGTCGCAGGCGGCGTGGTGTCCGCGATCGAGTCGGCGCGGACGCGGGCAGCCGCTCGTCCGCCTGCTCGGCGGGTCGCGTCGCGGTCGTCGCGGCGTCCCGCGCGGCCCCGCGCGTGCTCAAGCCGCCCCCCCTGCCGGCCGATCCCGACCTGGAAGGCCCACCATGGCAGACGCACAGCGCCCGTTCCACGCCGCCGTCGCGGCCGCGTACGACCGCCACAGCGGCTTCACCCTGATCGAGATCCTCATCACCTGCACGATCATCGGCATCCTCGCGAGCATCACGGTGCCGACCTACATCGCGCGGCGGGTGACCGCGAACGAGTCGGCGATCGTCGCGACGCTGCGCGCGGTGGCGCAGGCGCAGTTCCAGTTCCGGGCGCAGAACTCCGTCGACACGAACGGTGATGCCGTCTCGGAGTACGGCACGCTGGGTGAACTGGCCGGGCTCGACCCGCTGCGCGGCCAGACCTTGCCGCTGACGCAGCGCCTGCTGAGCACCACGCTCGGCAAGCTCGACAACCAGGGGCACGCCATCGTGCACGGCTACCGGGTCGCCATGTACCTGCCGGACTCGACCGGCGCGGGCGTGCTCGGCACGCTCGCCAACCGGCCGCTGTTCGACGCAGTGCTCGCGCGCGATTACTACACGTGCATCGCCTGGCCGATGTCGGCCAACATCACCGGGCACCGCTCGTTCTTCGTCAACCAGCAGGGCACGGTGATGAAGACGCTGGTCGACTGCTACAGCGGCCTGGAACGCGTGCCGCCCGCGGGCGCGGCACTCCTCGGCACCAGCAGCCCGGACGTGATCACGTCGCAGGAACTCGCGGTGAACACGACCGGGGCCGACGGCCAGAGATGGGCGCCGGTGAACTGAGCGCGGGGCGCGCGCTGCGTCGGACCCGGCGCGCGTCGCGCGGACGCTTGACCGCGCCGGGGGGGGGTGACGACAATCTCGCCCCCTTCGCCGTGCCCGCCACCGCCCCATGAGCCGTCCCCTCGCCGTCGTCGTGCTCGCCGCGGGGCTCGGCAAGCGCACGAAGGTCTCGCTGCCCAAGGTGCTGCTGCCGCTGTGCGGGCGGACGCTGATCGACACGGTGCTCGACGTCGTCGCCGAGCTGCACCCCGAGCGGACCGTCGTCGTCCTGCACCACCACAAGGAGAGGGTCGCCAAGGCGATCGCCGGGCGCAGCGGGCTGCAGATCGTCGACCAGGGCGAGCCGCGCGGCACCGGACACGCCGTCCAGGTCGCGATGGAGTCGCTGATCGGGTTCGAAGGCGACGTCATGGTCGTCTACGGCGACTGCCCGCTGATCACCGCGCCGACCCTGCGCGCGCTGCGCGATGCGCGCGGCGAGGCCGGCGCGAGCGTGTTGACCGCGTTCGCGGACGATCCGACCGGGCTCGGCCGCATCCTGCGCGACGTCAACGGCAACATCGTCGGCATCCGCGAGGAGCGCGACTGCTCGACGAGCGAGCGCGAGATCGACGAGATCAACGTCGGCCTGTACTGCTACGACGCCGCGAAGCTGCGGGCGTCCCTGCAGGAGCTGAACACCGACAACGCGCAGGGCGAGCTGTACCTGACCGACACGATCGCCGCCCTGCTGCAGCAGGGCGAGTCGATCGAGTCCGTCGTCTGCACCGATCCGGACGAGGCGCTCGGCGTCAACTCGCTCGTGCAGCTCGCGAGCGCACGCGCGGTGCTGCAGGCGCGGATCCTCGAGGAGCACCTGCTCAACGGCGTGCTGATCGACGATCCGGCGTCGACCTGGATCGACCACGGCGTGACGATCGGGGCCGACACCCGGATCCTG
>DATGPD010000661.1:0-6126 GCA_035305285.1 Planctomycetota bacterium | reverse complement strand
CGGCTGCAGCGGCTTGCCGAACCCGCCGCGCAGGTAGAGGACCGGCAGCAGGGTGACCGCGATCCCGACCCGCGCCGCCGCGGCGAGCACGCGCCAGCACATCTCCGCTGGGTCCGCATAGCGCGTGCCGTCCGGCGCGCGGTGCACGTAGTGGAACTCGGCGACCGCGGTGTAGCCGGCGCGCAGCATCTCGAGGAACGCCATCGCGGTGACGTCTTCGAGGCTCTCCGGATCGATCGCCTCGGCGCAGCGGTACATCGCCTCGCGCCAGGTCCAGAACGTGTCGGTGGTGTGCGATCGGTACTCGGTGCGCCCCGCGAGCGCGCGCTGGAACCCGTGGCTGTGCAGGTTGGGCATGCCCGGGATCGCGTAGCCCTCGATCCGGACGGCGTCGTGCGGCCAGTCGAGCGGCCGCGCCGCGGCGACGTCGACGATCGTGCCGTGCTCGTCGGCCTGCAGGTAGCCGGGCGAGAGCCAGCCGTCGGGCTGGTGCAGGTGCTCGAACTCGAAGCAGGCGCGCGCCCGTGCCATCGCGTCGAGACTATAGCCCGCCGTCGTGCACCGCCGGACCGAGGTCGGACCCGCGCAGCCAGGCCACGACCGCATCCGCCATCGCCGCCTCGTGTCCGGTGAAGCGGTGGTCGGCGCCGGCCAGCTCGACGACCTGCGCGCGCCGTGGACAGGCCCGCGCGGCGGCGTGCGCGTCCTGCAGCGGCACCAGTTCGTCGGCCGTGCCGTGCACGAGCAGCCAGGGGACCGCGACTTCCGCCGCCGCGCCGCGCACGTCACCGAGAGCGCGCGCGTCGCGCAGGAACTCGGCCGACAGCGGGCACCGAGCCTTGCCGAACATCGCGTCGCCCGGACGGAGCGCGCCGAACTGCGCGTCGACGAACCGGCGCACGTGCACCCTGCCGGCGAGCGACACGAGCCCCCGGATGCGCGGGTCGCGCGCCGCGCGCAGCACGCCGACCGCCGCGCCCATGCTGTGCCCCGCGTAGACCACCGCCCGCCCCGCGAGCGCGTCGAGCACGCTGCCGGGGTCGTCGACCTCCTTGCGGATCGTCGCGTCCGCGAAGCTGCCCTGGGAGGAGCCGTTGTCGGTGAACGAGAAGCGCAGCGCCGGGATGCCGGCATCGGCGACGGCTTCGGCGAGGGCGATGAGCCAGGGGCGGTCTTTGTGCGACGTGACGCCGTGCCCGATCACGACGATGCGCGGCTCGTCCGGCCGGCCGGGATGGAGCGTCGCGTCGAGACGTTCGCCGTGCGCATTGACGAGGTGCATGCCGGGCTCCGGGGAGTTCCGCGCCGCGCGAAGCGGGGCGGCGCACGGGCACTGCGCGGGACGGCGATCTTGCCCGGGCCTCGGGGCGCACGCCACCGCCCGCGTTCCCTTCGCATCGGCTGCGGCCGTCGGCCGACGCCGCGCCCCGAGCGGCGGCGGAACGTCGTCGGCGCGGGGCGGAGCGGCTGCAGTCGATGCCGGAGACGCGGAAGCCATCACATCGACGTCGTGCGCACGCCGTTCGGATGGAGGCCATGGCGGTGACCTCGGCCCCTGGGCAACGCGCTCGGCCGGCTCTAGGCTCCGGTGCCCTTCCGGCCTGGCGCCCATGCAAACGAAACGTCGTCGCTCTCGTTTCTCGTCGCTCGTCGTCTTCGCGTTCGCCGCCGTCGTCGCGCTTCCGGCGCAGCAGCAGCCGGAGCGGGCGAACTGGCGTCTCGCCGAGAAGTTCTCGGCCGAGAACCTGCGCAAGTTCGTCTACAGCACGAGCGTCACGCCGAACTGGATCGGGAAGAGCGAGCGCTTCTGGTACTCGTACCGCACGAGCGCCGGCACCAAGTACTGGCTCGTCGACGCCGAGCAGCGCACCAAGACCCCGCTGTTCGACCACGTGGCGCTCGCCACCGCGCTGTCGGTGGCGACGCGCAAGCCGCAGCAGGCGTGGCAGCTCGACCTCGGCAATCCGCGCGTCGACGACCAGGGCACGAAGCTGGAGTTCACCTGCGAAGGTCGCCGGTTCGAGTACGAGCTGGCTTCCGGCAAGTTGACCGACAAGGGGCCGGCGCAGCGTCCGCCGGAGCCGGCGGGGGCCCGGGGCCGGCGCGGCGGCGAGCGGGACGGCGAGCGCGACGAGCAGCGCGGTCGCATCGAGTTGGGGCAGCGCGAGCTGGGCGACCGCAACGACCAGGAGTTGCACGAAGAGCAGCAGCGGGAGCAGCAGCGGCAGGAACAACAGCGGCAGCAGCAGCAACAGCAACAACAACAGCAACAACAACAGCAACAACAACAGCAGGAGCTGGGCGACGGTCGGGAGCGGGGCGCGCGCGGTCGCGGTCCGAGTGTTCCGCGCGGCCCGGATCCTCGCGTGATGAGCCCGGACGGACGCGCGTACGTGATCGTGCGCGGGCACGACCTCTGGCTCGTCGAGGGCGTCGAGGTCGCGGAGGACGAAGCGGCGCCGCAGCCGACGCCGCAGCCGACAGTGCCCCCGGCTCTCGCCAAGGAACTGGTCAACGCCGTGGATACCAAGGCGCACGAAGATGCCGGCGCGCGCAAGACCGGTGACGACGTCGCGCGAGGGCTCGACGACGGAGCGAAGGGCGCGCACACGACGGCCGGCGGTGCTGCCGCCAGGGACGCGGGCAAGGCCGGTGCGGGCAAGGAGGGTGCGGCGACGGCGGATGGCGGCGCGAAAGGCACCGCGGTCGCGCTCGACGGCACGACCGTGACCGAGACGGCCGCGCGCCGCGAGACGGCGACCGCCAAGGCCGCAACCACGCTGGCCGACGCGACGCGCGCGAACGAGGCGCAGCGCGCCGCGGGGCAGACGGCGGTGAACGGCGCGACGGCGAAGGACGGCGACGCGAAGACCGACGCCGCCGCGCGGACCGACGCAAATGCCGCGAATGCCGCGAAGGCCGAGGTGGCCTCGGCCGCGGCGCCCGCGCGCAAGGCGCCGCGCATCCGCTTCGACGAATCCGCCGCCGTGCGTCTCAGCACCGGCAGCACGGAGGGTTACACGTTCGCGGTGGGCACCGGGCCGCGCGGCGGCCGGCGCGGCAGCACGGCGGAAGCCGGCACGGCCGCGAACGCGCCGGCGCGCGCGAACGCCACGTGGTCGAAGGACGGCAAGGCGTTCTTCGCGACGCGTCGCGACACGCGCGGCGTGCAGGAGCTGTTCCTGGTCGATTCGCTCGGCCAGCCGCGCCCGAAGCTGGAGACCTACCCGTACTCGATGCCGGGCGAGGCGGCGATCGCGCACTCCGAGCTGTGGGTGTTCGACCGCGACAGCAAGAAGCTGCGCCAGGTCGAGCGCAAGTGGCTGCACGAGTCCTACCTGAACGTCCACTTCTTCGGCGACGGCCACGAGCTGCGCTTCGTGCGGCGCGACCGCCTGCAGCGGAACGCCGAGTTCTGCGCCCTCGACCCCAAGACGGGTGCGGTGCGCGTGCTGCTCAGCGAGACGATCGAGGACGCCACCCTCGCACTGCAGAACGTGCGCTACCTGGAGAAGCGCAAGCAGTTCGTGTGGTGGTCGGAGCGCAGCGGCTGGGGGCACTACTACCTGCACGACGCGATCACCGGCGCGCTGGTGAACCCGATCACGTCGGGCAACTTCCGCGCGTCCAATCTGGTGCACGTCGACGAGGATGCCGGTGCGGTGTGGGTGCGCGCCAACGGGCGTGAACCCGGCGAGAACGTGTACCACGAGCACCTCTACCGCGTCTCGCTGGACGGGCGCGACGTCGTCTGTCTCGATCCGGGCGACGCGTCGCACAACTCGCGCCTGTCGCCGTCGAGGCGCTTCGTGGTCGATACGTATTCCCGCATCGACCTCGCCCCGTGCAGCGTGCTGCGCAGCGGCCTCGACGGCAGCGTGCTCCTGGAGCTGGAGACGACCGACGTCAGCAAGCTGGAGGAGGCCGGCTGGCGGATGCCGGAGCGCTTCACGGTGAAGGCCGCCGACGGCGTCACCGACCTGTACGGCAACCTGTGGAAGCCGTTCGACTTCGATCCGAAGCGGCGCTACCCGGTGATCGTCAACGTGTATCCCGGCCCGCAGCAGGAGGGCGTGACCCACACGTTCTCGGCGACCGCGTCGACCCAGCAGCTCGCGCAGCTCGGGTTCGTCGTCATCCAGGTGGGGCACCGCGGCGGCACGCCGGCACGCGACAAGGCGTACGGCGCGCACGGCTTCGGCAACCTGCGCGACTACGGGCTGGAGGACAAGAAGGCGGCGATCGAGCAGCTCGCCGACCGCTACCCGTTCATCGACATCTCGCGCGTCGGGATCTACGGCCACTCGGGCGGCGGGTTCATGAGCGCGGCGGCGATGCTCAAGCCGCCGTACAACCGCTTCTTCAAGGTCGCGGTCGCCTCGGCCGGCAACCACGACAACAACATCTACAACGCCGGCTGGTCGGAGCGCTGGCACGGGTTGACCGAGCGGAGCAACGCGACGCGCGGCGACGATGCGCGTGGCCGCGACGGCGAACGCCAGGGCCGGCAGCAGGGACAGCAGGACCGGCAAGGCGACGGCGAACGGCGCGACGGTGAAGGCCAGCGCGGCCGGGGGCGGCGCGGTGGCCAGGGCGAGCAGCAGCGCGGCGGTCAGGACGGCGCACAGAGCGGCGGCCGCGCGCAGAGTCCGTTCGAGATCCGGGTCCCGACCAACGCCGAACTCGCCGCCAACCTCGAGGGCAAGCTGCTCCTCGTGCACGGCGAGATCGACAACAACGTGCACCCGGCGAACACGATGCGCCTGGTCGACGCGCTCATCAAAGCGAACAAGCGCTTCGACATGCTGATCATCCCCGGCGCGCGCCACAGCTTCGGCGCCGCGAACGAGTACTTCCGGCAGCGCATGTTCGAGTACTTCGCCGAGCACCTGCTCTGCGACCGGCAGACCGGCGCGGACATCATGCGCAAGGACGGCTGACCGGCGCGGTCGCCGGGCACGGCGGCCGGTCAGCGAGGGGCCGCGTCGGTCTCCGGCTCTGCCGCCGCGTTGGCGGCCCCGGCCGCGCGCTCAGCCGGGCAGGCCGCGCAGGACCGTGACGTTGGCCTGCGCGCTGCTCGCCGTCGCCGGCGTACTGTCCTGGGCGGGCGCGCGCTCGGCGGCGCGCTGCTCGACGAGCTGCACCCTGAGGTCGGCGAGGCTGAGGTTCAGGTCGGTGATGAGGCTCTGCAGGGAAGGATCGGTGACCTTCTTCGCGGCCTTGCGCAGCTTCTTGGCGATGTCGAGGACTTTGTCGAGTGGATCGGCCATCCGTGTACCTCCGCGTGTACGTCAGCCCTTGGGATCGTCGCGCCGCGGTCGGCCGCTGAAGCGGTCCGCCGAGCCGCGCCGTGCGACCGGCGCGACCTCCCGCGCGGAGTCTCACCCCGGGTCCGCGCGTCGGCGGCGGTGACCGCGCGACCGCGCCGCTCGTTCGTTCCCCGGTCGTGCGCGGTGCGCGCCGCTGCCCTCCGGGCGAAGTGGGTGGAAGAAGGCTCGATGCTGCTCGTCCCAGATTGCGTCCGCACGCGCCGGCGCGTCGCGCCGCCGCGCGCGCACGCGTCAGCCCAGGAGTCCGTCATGCGCACGTTGCCCCTCTGGATCGTTGCCCTCGTCGCCGTTCCGGCCGCGCAGGAAACAACCCGCGCGCCCGAGGCGCAGTTCGCCCTGGCCGCAGGCGAGCACGACCTGCGTACCGTGATCGCGGCCGCCGCTTCGTACCTCGGCCGCAATCTCCTCGTAGATGCGATTCAGGGCGACCCGAAGGTCACGTTGCAGATCGGCCAGAAGCTGGACCGCGACGGCTGCTTCGCCGTGGTCACCCAGCTCGCCTGGACGCACGGGCTCGTGCTCGTTCCTCTCGACTACGAGCGCGGGATCTGGGAGTTCGTGCCGTACCAGGGCCCGCGCCGCGACGAGCTGCGTTCGCGCGCACCGCTGCTCCCGCTCGACGAGGTGCGCAAGCTCGCGGGCACGCGGATCATGGTCATGGCGGTGATCCAGCTGCAGCACCTGCGCGGATCCGCCGTCGCGCAGACCTTGCGGATGATATCCACCAGCCAATCAACGCTGGAGATCGGTACCGCGGGCGCGGAGACCTCGATCGTCGTGCGCGGATTCGTCGACG
>DATGPD010000660.1:0-4616 GCA_035305285.1 Planctomycetota bacterium | reverse complement strand
CCTGCCCCCCGGACAGCTCGCGCGGCTTGTGGTCGACGCGGTCGCGCAGGCCGACCAGCTCGAGCGCGCGCAGTGCCTGCGCGCGGCGCTGGCTGCGGTTGAGCGGCGACAGCAGCAGCGGCAGCTCGACGTTCTCGCGTGCGGTCAGCACCGGCAGGAGATTGAACCCCTGGAAGACGAAGCCGACGTGTTCGGCACGCCACGCCGCCAGCTCGTTCTCGTCCAGCTCGCCGAGGTCCTGCCCGGCGACCACCACCTCGCCGGCGTCGGGCCGGTCGAGGCCGCCGATCAGGTTGAGCAGCGTCGACTTGCCCGAGCCGGACGGCCCCATCAGCGCGTAGAACGCGCCCTCCGCGATGGACAGGTCGAGACCGCCGAGCACGCGCAGCGTCTCGCCGCCGCGTCGGTAGGTGCGGCACACGCCGCGAACGCGAACGAACCCCTCGCTCATGATCCTTCCTCTACCAGCACCCGGTCGCCGTCCTGCAGCTCGTGCGGCGGATCGCGCACGATGCGCTGCCCCGGGCGCAGCCCGTCGATGATCTCCACGCGCGCGCTGCGCCGCACGCCGGTGGTGACCGGCCGGAACCGCGCGACGTCGCGTTCCAGGACGAACACGCCGGCGCGGCCGTCGACCTCGACCAGGGCGGTCTCCGGCACGAGGATGCGCGCCGCGCGCGCCTCGGGAGCCTCGGCGTCCGCGTCCGGCGGCAGGAACACCACGCGCACGCCCATCTCGGGGCGCAGCTTGTCGTCGGGTTCCAGCAACTTGATCCGCACCTCGACGGTCGCCTTCTGCCGGTCGGCGGTCGGCCAGATGCGGTCGACCCGGCCCCGGTAGCGCTTGTCGGGGAACGCGTCGAGGAACACGTCCGCGCTCGCGCCGAGCGTCACCGCGGCGAGCGACTGCTCGGCGACCTCCGCCTGCACTTCCAGCGAGGCGAAGTCGACCATCGTGCACACCGCGCCGCGCGCGTCGCTGCCGCCCTGCACGTACGGCGAGACCACCTCGCCCACCTCGGCGTCCTTGAGCACGACGACGCCGTCGAACGGCGCGCGCACCTCGGTCTTCTCCAGGGTCGCCTGCGCCTGGTCGGCGGACGCCGCGGCGACCTGCGCCTGCGCCTTGCTGACCGCGACATCGGCCGCCGCGACCGCGACCTGCCGTTCGGCGTCGACCACGTCGGCACGCGCGGCGTCGAGCCGGGCCTGCGCCGCCGCCACCTGCGCGTCGGCCTGGTCGCGCAAGGCGAGCGCCTCGTCCACCGCGTCCTGTGCGCGCACGCCGGTCGCGCGCAGGTCCTCGGCACGCTGCAGGCGGATCGCGGCGAGGCGCGCGCTCGCCTGAGCGTCGGCGAGCGCCGCTTCGGCGGCGGCGACGAGCCGCCGGCGCTGCTCGACGCGGGTCCTGGCCAGCTCGTGTTCCGCCTCGGCGCGCGCGACCGCGGCCCGCGCCGCGTCCAGTTCGGCGCGCGCGCGCTCGAGCGCGGCGCGGTGCTCGTCCGCATACAGGCGCGCGACGACCTCGCCTTTCCGGACCACCGAGCCCTCGGTGACGTTCATCTCCACGATCCGGCCGGGCGCGTCGGCCGACAACGCCGCGCGTCGCGCGGCGACCACGTAGCCGTTCGCGGCCGCGCCGCGCACCGCGCCGGCGGCGGCCGGGTGGCTCTCGACGACGCGCAGCGCAGCCACGCGCGGCAAGCGTGCGCGGTCGAGGAACGCGACCAGGGGCGTACGGAACCAGAACGCCCCCGCGGCGAGCAGCGCGACGAGGAGCAGGGGCACGACGCCCGGACCGCGGCGTCGCCGGCGGTCGCGCGTGCCGGTGCGGTCGATGCGCAGCGCGGCGACGTCCACGGCGGCATCATGCGCCGGGGTCGCGGCCGGGCAAGGGCGCGGCGGCATGATGCACGCGGAACGATGACGACCACGCCGCGCCCGTCGAGCCACGAACACCGCCGTCTCTTCCGCCGCCGCACCGCGCCGGTCGGCGCGCCGCCGGGCGCGGCCGCGTCGGTCGCGCACATGCCGGCGCCGCGTCTCACCGTGATGGCGTACGGGCTCGACGGCCTCGCCGAGGCGCACGGCACGCGGCTCGCGGACGTGCTGCCCGCCTTCGCCGAAGGACGCGTCGTGTGGCTCGACGTGCAGGGCCTCGGCGACGAGTCGGTGATCCGCGAGGTCACCGCGCGCTTCGACCTGCACCAGCTCGTCGTCGCCGACATCCTGAACCTGGGCCAGCGCCCGAAGATCGAGGTCTACGGCGACGTTCTGTTCTGCGTCGCGCGCATGCTGCTCCTGACCGAGCAGGAGCAGGTGCACTGGGAACAGCTCAGCATCGTCGTGCACCGCAACGTCGTGCTGACCTTTCAGGAGACCTACGGCGACTGCTTCGATCCGCTGCGCCAGCGCATCCGCCAGGGCCGGCCGATGATCCGCGGCGCCGGGCCGGACTACCTCGCGGCGATGCTGATCGACGGGGTCGTCGACGCCTACTTCCCGGCGGTCGAGCGGTTCGGCGAGCTGCTGGAACGCCTCGAGGACGACCTCGTGCGCAACCCGAGCCAGGCCGTCCTGCGCCGCGTCTACCGCGCCAAGCGCGAGCTGCTGAAGCTGCGCCGCGCGACGTGGCCGCTGCGCGACGCGCTCAACCACGTGATGCGCGACGCGCCGCCGATGCTCACCCCGGCGACCATGCCCTACCTGCGCGACGTCGAGGATCACGTCATGCAGGTAGTCGACATCGTCGAGACCTGCCGTGAGCTGGCCGGCAGCTTCATCGACGTCTACCTCTCCAGCACGGCGCAGCGCACCAACGATATCGTCCGCGCGCTCACCGTGCTCGCCGCGATCTTCATCCCGCTCACCTTCCTCTCCGGAGTTTACGGGATGAACTTCGACCACATGCCGGAGCTGCGCTGGGAGTACGGCTACGCCGCGTTCTGGGTGGTGTCCGCCTTGCTCACCGGCGCCCTGCTCTTCGCCTTCTGGCGCCTGGGGTGGATCGGCAGCCGGTCCCGGGTCTGACCCGCGGTGCCGCGGGCGGCGGCCTCAGCGCACGCGCAGCACGTCCGGGTCCTTGCCGCCCAGACCGTGCTTGCACATGAACTGCAGCAGCCAGCTCGAGTAGCGCCGCAGCGTCGCGTCGCCGGTGAAGAGCTGCGGCAGGTGCCGGCTGAAGTGCATGTTCAGCAGCCGCCCGATGACCCGCTTGCGCGCCTCGATCCCGACTTGGAAGAGCGTGAGGAGCCTGCCGTCGTAGAAGCGCTCGATCGCGCGGTGCCAGGCGTCCACGTGACGCAGCACGCGCTGCTCGTACGCGGCGAGCGCGCGCGGCGTGCCCTCGCGCAGCGCCTTGGCGAGCGCGACCGCGCCGTCCAGGCTGATCATCAACCCGCTGCTGAACACCGGGTCGACGAACCCGAACGCGTCGCCGACCAGCGCCCAGCCCTCGCCGACGCCGCGCAAGGTCAGCATCTGGTAGTTCGTGTAGCGCATCACCGGCGTCAGCCGGCGCGGCTCGCCGCCGAACGCGCGCACGTGCGGATCCTCGCGCAGGCAGCGGTCGTACTGCTCCTCGGGCGTCGACCCGTGGCGCGCGAGCGCCGCCTCCGGCGCCACGAACCCGAGCGATGTCCGCCCGGGAAGCGGGATGCGCCAGCACCAGCCGTGCGTCAGCAGGTCGCTGTGCGTGTGCCCGGGCGACAGCACCGGCATGCCCTCGAGGTGCGCGAACAGGGCAGCGTCGCGCCGGGGCCCCGCGCGCGCCGGCAGCTCCAGCAGGTTCGACAGCAGGCGGCGCCGCCCGGTCGCGTCGATGATCCAGTCGGGTCCGTCGCCGAAGAACCCGTCGGTCTCACGCAGGGTTGCCGCACTCAGGCGCACCCGGTCGTCACCGCAGCGCTCGACCTTCGCCATGAAGGGGAACACGCGCGCTCCCGCGCGTTCCGCCGCCCGCAGGATCGACGCGTCGAGCTTGTCGCGCGGGCAGTTGTAGGCGTACGGCGACTGGATCCGCTTGAACTCCTTGAACTGGAAGACGAGCGGGTCCTGCCCGCGCAGGGTGAAGGTCGCGCCGGGCTTGAACACGCTGAACGACGCGACCTCTTCCTCGATGCCGAGGCGCTGCAGGAAGGGAACGACCGCGGGCACGAGCGACTCGCCGACCAGGAGCGGCGGGCGGTTCGCGGGCGCGAACAGGCCCACCGTGATCCCGGCGCGCGCCAGCTCGTAGGCGAGCATCGCGCCCGCGGGACCGCCGCCGATCACCGCGACGCACGACGCCTTCCGCGCGGTCGCGCGCACGCTGAGGAACCGGCCGGCACGACGGTCGGCGGCAGGCAACGCACCCGTGATGGCGACACCCATGGCGCTGCGCGATTCTGCGCGCGGTCCAGTGCTGCGTCACGGGAGAAACGAGCGCCGCGGCCCCGCCGCCGGCATCATCCGGCGCGCATGCCGCCGCGCCTCGTCCTCGCCAGCACGTCCCCGTACCGGCGGGCGCTCCTCGCCCGCCTCGGCGTACCGTTCGACGCCGTCGACCCCGGGGTCGACGAGGGGCGGGCGGTGCCCGCGGGCCTGCCGCCCGCCGGGCTGGCCGCGGCCCGGGCGCG
>DATGPD010000659.1:0-2500 GCA_035305285.1 Planctomycetota bacterium | reverse complement strand
ACCGGGCCGACGCCGCCCGGCACCGGGGTGATGGCACCCGCGACCTCCACCGCACTCGCGAAGTCGACATCGCCGCACACCCCGCCGCCCGGGCGCGCGTTGATCCCGATGTCGACGACGAGCGCGCCGGGCTTGATCATGTCGCCGGTCACGAGCCCGGGCTTGCCGACCGCGACGACCAGGATGTCGGCGTCGAGGGTGTGCTTGCGCAGGTTGCGCGTGCCGACGTGGCACACCGTTACCGTGGCGAGGTCGTGCAGGAGCAGGATCGCGATCGGCTTGCCGACGATCTCGCTGTGCCCGACGACTACCGCTTCGGCGCCGCGCACGTCGGGCAGCGACTGCAGCACGATGTGGTGCGCGGCGAGCGCGGTGCACGGCGCGAGCAACGGCTCGCGGTACAGGATCGCGCCCATGTTCTCCGGGTGCATGCCCTCGACGTCCTTGTGCGCCGGGATCGCGGCCTGCACGGTGCGCGGGTCGATGTTCGGAGGCAGCGGACGCTGCACGAGGATGCCGGCGACGTCGGGGTCCGCGGCGTGCTGCGCGATCCGGCGCAGCAGGGCGCGCTCGTCGCTGCCCTCGGGCAGCCGGTCGTCGAGCAGTTCGATGCCGACGCGCTCGGCGGCGCGCTGCTGGTTGCGGAGGTACACGGCGGCTGCCTGGTGGTCGCCGATGCGCAGCGACACGAGCCGCACGGGTCGCTGCAGGCGCGCGCGGGCGGCGGCCACCGCGGCCTCGATCTTGGCGGCGAGCGCCTTGCCGTCGATGATGCGTGCGGGCACGTTGTCGTTTCCTGGCTCGGAGCGGCCGGCACGATAGCCGATGCGCGCCGGGCGCCGAATCCGACCCGATGGAATACGAGCAACGGTTCCACTGGCCAGCGCTGACGCCCGCCGTGCGCTGGCTGCTGCTCGCCAACACGGCGGTCTTCCTGCTCAACGCGGTCCTGGTGGGGGCGACCGGCGACCCCGACCGGCTCGCGCAGTGGCTCGGGGTCTCGGGGACGAAGCTGCTCGAAGGCTGGGGGCTCGGCGTCGTCCGCCTGGTCACCTACCAGTTCGTGCACGCGTTCCTGCCGCCGTTCCACTTCCTGTTCAACATGCTGGTCCTGTACTTCTTCGGGACCTGGGTGGAGCGGGGGATCGGGCGGCGCCGGTTCTTCGCGCTCTACCTGACCGGCGGGGTGGTCGGCGCCCTGGTCGAGATCGGCGTCTGGCTGCTGCTCGAGGGCCGCGCCGGCATGACCGTGGTCGGCGCGAGCGGGGCTTGCTACTGCGTCACGATCTACGCCGCGTGCATGGATCCGCGCGCGATCGTGTACCTGATCGTGTTCCCGGTGCAGATGCGCGTACTCGCGTGGATCCTGGTGGGCCTCGGCGCGTACGAGCTGTACGCGTCGATCGTGCTCGGCGTGACCGGGGGCGTCGCGCACGGCTGCCACCTCGGCGGGGCGTTCTGGGGCTACCTCGCCTACCGGCAACGGATCGAGCCCGTCCGCCTGCTCGACCGGCTGTCCGAATGGCGGGAGCGCCGGAAGATCGCGCGGCGCGCCGAGGACCAGGCGACGCTGGACCAGCTCCTGGAAAAGGTGCATCGCCAGGGGTTGTCCTCGCTGACGCCCGCCGAGCGCCGGTTCCTCGACCGTCGCAGCCGCGACCTGCGCGGCCGCTGACCGCGCCGTCCCGGTGCGCTCCCGCGGTCGCGACGGGTGGCCGACGCGGGCCCGGGGGCCCGGTGCCCGGCACCGGAACGGCGCGCGGTTCGCATGCCACGCCTGCCCGCGAGCCGCTGCATCGGGCCGCTAAGATCGCCGGCATGCCGCGTGTCGTCGCGTTCCTCCTCCTCGTGCTGTTGGCTGCTGCCGGACGGGCGCAGTCGGGCTACGCCCAGTTCGTCGCCGACTTCCAGAAGGCGCAGCAGTTCAAGGACGACCAGCTGCTCGACCGTTCGCTGCGCAGCCATTCGCGCTGGGCGGTCGAGGTCTACATGGCGCTGGCTCGCGACTGGCGTTTCGGTGCGTCGGAGGCGAGCCAGAAGGCCCGCGCACAGATGGACATGCTGCTCGCGTCGTGGGGCCGGGTGTTCAAGACCTCGACGCTGGAGAAGGTCGAGCGCTACTTCGCCAGCGTGGAGGACTCGGTCCTCAAGCAGATCGACAAGAACCAGAGCGCCTACGAGGTCGGCATGCGCAACATGCTCGAAGCGCGCGACGCCAAGAAGCGCAAGGACCTGGAAGCGGCGCGCGAGGTGCTGTGGAAGCTGGCCGAGACCTACGAGCAGGTCGGCCACGTCGTGCGCGCGGCGGAGTGCTGGGAGTCGGTCGCGGTCGCACTCGCCGCCCTGCCCGACCCGTCGGTCGAAGAGCGCCGCGACGCGGTGTTCGCGCTCGAGCGCTACAAGTCGCTGCGCGAAAGCTGGGAGTTCACCGAGGAGCCGCAGTACAAGGCGAACATCGCCTGGATGAAGCACATCAAGGACGAGCTGGAGGCCGCCGAGA
>DATGPD010000658.1:0-3856 GCA_035305285.1 Planctomycetota bacterium | reverse complement strand
GTCAGGGGCAGGTACCGCTCGTACACACGCGCCTCGCCATCGCGCCGCGCGCGCAATGCCTGTGCCCCGGGCGACGCGAGGTCGCCGAGCACCGCCGGCGCTGCGTCATCGGTGGTCGCCGCCTGCAGGCGGCCATCACGGTAGATCGCGAAGCTCGCCGGCTCCAGACGCCGGGCGAAGTCGTCGCGGAGGCGCACGGTCGTGGGCCCGGCGCGCACCAGCGGCGAGGTCGCCGAATCGCTGGGCGCGACCTCGCGCTCGCGCCCGAACACGACCGCGCGGAAGCGGATCGGGTAGTGCGCGCCGACCCGGAAGCTGATCGCCTCGACCGCCTGGTCGCGCGGCAGCTCGATCTCGGCGACCAGGTTCAGCAGGCGCTCGCCGGCCTCGTCGGTCCATGCGTACGCGATGCCGGTCGCGGTCCCCGGCATCGGCCCGGGTACCTGGTTGTAGCGGCTCCGCTCGAACAGCACGTTGCGCTGGTGCTGCAACACGACCGAGCGCGGCGGCACCGACGTGCCGGCGAAGTGGATTGCGATCTCGCCGACCGTCGTATTGGTGAGGAGGTCGTCGGGCAGCACGCCGGGATGTGCGGCGCGATAGATCACCCACGCGCGGTCGAAGCTCTCGCCCGGCCGCGTCTGCACGCGTACGCGCCGCTCGGCGCCGCGCAGCTCGATGCCGCTGTCCTCCGGATACGGCCCGCGCAGACGCGCCGGCACGCCGGTCAGCGTCGCCTGGCCGAGGTCGAGCGGCTCGGCGATGCCGCGCTCCTCGTCCAGCAGGGTGAGGCCGACGAGTTCGGTGCCGTCCCCCTGCAGCAGGGCGAGGCCGACGCTCGCGATCGGCGAGTCGAGGTCGACGAGGTCGAACACGAGGTCGCGGCGGTCGCGGTCGAACGCGCTCGCCGACACGCGCGGGCCGTCGAAGGTCAGTTCCAGCGTCTTGCGCGCCTGACCCTGCTCCTCCAGCCACAGCCGCACGCGCGGTGCGATTGGTTCGCTCGAATCGAACACCGGCTGCGGCACGGACAGGACGACCGCGAGGCGCCGGCCTTGCAGGATCCGGCCGAAGTCGATGCGCTCGCTGCGTCCGCGCGCCAGCGGCAGGAAGTACGGGCGCACGTCGAAGAACTCGCCCGGATACCGGCGCGGACCGTAGCCGAACGAGCCCTCGGCGAGGTCGGCCAGCTCGACGTAGTCGAAGTAGCGCCGGCGCTCGATCGAGTTGCCGCGCAGCAGCTCCAGGAGCTGCTGCTCGCGCTGCGCGCCGGCGTAGCTGCGCAGGGTGCCCCGCTCCATCTCGGGAATGCCGTTCTCCGCGGTCAGCGCCTCGAGGACCCGGTCGACCGCGGCCCGGTGGGCCGACTCGCGCAGGTCGAGCGCGATGCGCGGCGCGAGCAGGCCGACGACGAACGCGACCGCCGCCGCCCAGCGGCCGACGGAGCGCATGCGCGGCTTGCGGTCGGCGACGGCACTCCACGCGCGCAGGAGGAGGTACAACCCGATCGCGGCGAGCAGGGGCCCGGTCAGCAGCGACAACCACGGACGGACCTGTGCCCACAGCGAACGCTGGTCGCCGCCGTCGTCGGTGAGCGGCGCGGGCCCGTCGAACTCCAGCACGTACAGGTTGCCGGTGTTGTCGACCGGGTTGCTCCCGTCCAGCGTCATGTACTGGTAGCGCGTCGTGCCCTCGTCGTGGTCGTCGATGGCGATCGCGAACCCGATGCGCGCCGGCGCGGGGCGGTCGGTGCCGAACAGCGAGTGGAACGGGATCTGCGCCTCGAAGTGGTAGCCGTTCGGTCCCGTGCCGAAGGCGACCTTCAACCCGGTCATCGTCGAGCCGGTGATCGAGGTGCGCCGCACTCCCCGCCCGTCCCATGCGACCAGCCCCCACGGGCGCTGTTCGAGGAACGGCATGAAGAAGAGCTGCACGTCGTCGCCGTCGAACGCGGTCGAGGGCGGCGCGCCGCCGGCGGACGGCTGGTCGTCACTCAGGTCCAGGTTGAGGAACAGCTCGATCGCGTCGCCGGTCTCCCACCGGTTCGGCGTGGCCTGACTGACGAACGAGTTGTCGCGTACCTCACCCGCCAGGTAGAGGTGCGCCGAGTCGTAGGCGAGGTAGATCTTCGCGGACAGGTCTTCGGGTCCGCCCCACGCGCCGCGCGCGCCCTCCTCCCACACCTGCTCCCGCCGGTCGAGGGTCAGAACCGTCGCCGCGCGCCACTCGCCCGCCTCGATCGTCCCGTCGATCCGCACCGGGGAGGTGAGCTGCGGGGCGCGGACGGTCCGGGTCTGCGCGCTCGTCACCGCGCAGCATGCCGCTGCAGCGACCAGGGCGGCGACGCGTTTGGGCACACGACGCGGCCGCGGCTCCGCCGGGCACGGGATGGCGGCGCACGAACTCGCCATGGCGCGCATTGACGGGAATTCGTCACGCGCAAGCAAGCGCCTGGAAGCGAGATGCGAAATTCGCCGCGCGAACGGCGGCCGCGACCGGAGCGGCGGATTTCGCGCCCGCCGCGCGTCAGCGCAGGAGCGCGCTCGTCGCGCCCCGTTTCGGCTCAGCGGTAACCGCCGCGGCGTCCCTCGGAACGCCGGCCACGGAAGCCGCCGTTGCCACGGTCGCCGCGGCCCCGGCGGCCCCGGTGCGGGCGGAACTCGTCGCGCCCACCTTCGGCACCCCGTTCCTCGAACGGCGCGTCCAGGTCGTCCGCGGCCGCATCGGCGGTCCGGTCGCGCTCCGCGCCGCGCTCGCGCCGCTCGGCGAACTCGTCGCGCGCCTCGCCGCGGACGCCGCGGCCACCGTGGCGCCCGCGCGCCTCCTCGCGGTCCGCGCGGAACCCGCGACCGGTGTCGCGCTCGCGCTCGGGCCGGTCCTCACGCTCGCCGCGCTCACCGCGCTCGTCGCGCCCGCGGTCGCGGCGCTCGCCGCCGCGGTCGTCGGCAGTGAGCAGGGCACGCCGGCTCAGCTTGATCTTGCCGAAGTCGTCGATGCCGATGACCTTGACCTCGATCTCGTCGCCGATGCGCACGACGTCGGTGACCGAGCGCACGAACCCCTCGGCCAGCTCGGAGACGTGCACCATCCCCTCCTGGCCGGGCAGGATCTCGACGAACGCGCCGAACTCCTTCACCGAGGTCACCTTGCCCTTGTAGACGCTGCCGACCTCGACCTCGGCGGTCATGTCCTTCACGCGCTGGTACGCCGCCTCGACCTTGGCGACGTCCGGACCCGCGACGGTCACGCGGCCGTCGTCCTCGATGCTGATCTTCACCGAGAACTCGTCCTGCAGCGCGCGCACCGTGCGGCCGCCGGGACCGATCACCGCGCCGATCTTGTCCTCGGGGATCGTCAAGGTGAGCAGCCGCGGCGCGTGCGGGCTGATCTCGGCGCGCGGCGCGCGTAGCACCGCGAGCATCTTGCGCAGGATCGCGACGCGTCCCTCGCGCGCCTGCGCGAGCGCCTCCTCCATGATCTGGCGGGTCAGGCCCTCGCACTTGATGTCCATCTGCAGGGCGGTGATCCCGCGCGGCGTGCCGGCGACCTTGAAGTCCATGTCGCCGCAGTGGTCCTCGGAGCCGAGGATGTCGGACAGGATCGCGTACTTGCTGCCCTCCATCACCAGCCCCATCGCGATGCCGGCCACCGGCTGCGAGATCGGCACGCCGGCATCCATCAGCGCGAGCGCACCGGCGCACACCGTGGCCATCGACGACGAGCCGTTCGACTCGAGGATGTCCGACGTGATCCGGATCGTGTACGGGAAGCGGTCGGCGCGCGGCAGCACCATCTCCAGCGCCCGCTCGGCGAGCGCGCCGTGGCCGATCTCCCGCCTTCCCGGCGTCCCCACCCG
>DATGPD010000657.1:0-2170 GCA_035305285.1 Planctomycetota bacterium | reverse complement strand
CGCGATTTGGGGGCGCAGCGCCCGCAGCCGCGCGCACAGGCGGACCACGTCGTCCCGGCCATGGCGCCGCTTCATGCGCTTCAGGATCAGATCGTCCCCGGCCTGGACGCTGAGTTGCAGATGCGGCATCAGGCGCGGCTCGCCCGCGACCAGATCGACCAGATCCGGATCGACCTCCGCCGGGTCGATCGAGGACAGCCGCAGGCGCGGCAGTTCCGGAACGAGCCGGAGCAGACGCCGGACCAGCTGGCCGAGCGTGGGCCGGCCAGGGAGATCCTTGCCGTAGGAGGTCAGATCGACCCCGGTCAGCACGACCTCGCGGTAGCCCGCCTCGACCAGGCGGCGCGTCTGCTCGACCACCTCGCCCGCAGGCACGCTCCGGCTGGGACCGCGGCCGTAGGGAATGATGCAGAAAGTGCAGCGGTGATCGCACCCCTGCTGCACTTGGACGAACGCGCGCGCACGGCCGTCGAACCCGTCGACCAGGTGTCCGGCGGTCTCGCGCACGGTCATGATGTCGCGCACCACGATGCGCGGCCGGGCGGCGAGGCCCTGCCACACCGCGCCATCCAGCTTGTCCGCGTTGCCGACCACCTGGTCGACCTCGGCCATGGCCGCGTAGGCCTCGGGCATGATCTGCGCGCTGCAGCCGGTGACCACGATGCGCGCCCCGGGCCGCGCCCGCCTCGCGCGCCGGATCGCCTGGCGCGCCTGGCGCTCGGCCTCGGCGGTCACCGCGCAGGTGTGCACCACGACCACGTCGTCCAGCCCGGCCGCCCGCACGTGATCGCGGATGATCTCGGACTCGAAGCTGTTCAGGCGGCAGCCGAACGTGATGATTTCAGGCGCACTCATGCGTTCGCGAGCATCTCGGGATCCAGGTGTCCCCTGAAACTGTGCTGTGCGGGCCCGGTCATCAAGACGTGGTCGTCCTCGTTCCAGACGACGCGAAGCGGCCCGCCGTCCATCATGACCTCCGCCGCGCGCTCGGCGAGGCCTCGGCGCACGGCGGCGACCAGGGCGGCGCACGCGCCGCTGCCGCAGGCCGCGGTCAGGCCGGCGCCGCGCTCCCACACACGCGCGCGCAGATGACTGGCGTCGCGCACCTCGACCACGCCGATGTTGGCGCGCTCGGGGAACATGACGTGGTGCTCGAGCTCGGGCCCGAGCTCCTCGAGCGGGATCGCCTCGGCGTCGTCGACCAGGAACACCGCATGGGGATTGCCCATGCTCACCGCGACCGGGTTCTGCAACGGCCCGAGCGCCAAGTCGAGCTGCAGGGTGTCGGCGGGCTCGCGCAGCGGGATCTCGTCCCAGCCGAAGCGCGGCCGGCCCATGTCGACGGTGTAGCCGCGCGCGCCGGCGGTGACCGTGAGCACGCCGGCCGCGGCCTCGACGTTCGCGCGCGCGCCACCCCGCTCCTCCATGATCAGGCGCGCGACGCAGCGCGTGCCGTTGCCGCAGGCGCCGGCCTCCGAGCCGTCGGGATTGTACACCCGCATGAACACGTCCGCCCGCTCCGACGGCTCCATGCTCAACAGCTGATCACAGCCCACGCCGAGGCGCCGGTCGGCGATGCGCCGGATCTGCGCCGGGCTGAGCGACAGCTTGCCGCTCCGTCGATCGAGGATCACGAAGTCGTTGCCGAGGCCGTGCATCTTGTAGAACGCGAGTTCGTCCATGGCGCGCAATAGAGGCCAACCCCGGCCACGGTGCAACGGCGAAGTGGCCCGCCTCGACTTGACGCGCGGCGAGCCGGATACCTAGTTTCGGGCGCGCGTCGACCCTACCTTTTCGGCATGTTCCACCCAAGTCCGCCCCGTGCGGACGAGCGTACCTGAGCCCCCATGTTCGAGAGCCTGTCCGGTCGTCTGAACGACGTGTTCGATCGGCTGAAGCGCCGCGGCGCGTTGCGCGAGGCGGACGTTGAGGCGGCGCTGCGCGACATTCGCGTCGCACTGCTCGAGGCCGACGTCGCGCTGCCCGTGGTCAAGGATTTCATCGCGGCGATCCGCGAGCGCGCCGTCGGTCAGGAGGTGCTGCGCAGCGTCACCCCCGGCCAGATGGTGGTCAAGATCGTGCACGACCACCTGGTCGATCTGCTCGGGCGCGAGGCGAGCGAGCTCAACCTCGGCGGACCGCCGCCGCGCGTGTTCCTGATGGTCGGCCT
>DATGPD010000656.1:0-3924 GCA_035305285.1 Planctomycetota bacterium | reverse complement strand
CGGCGAAGTGCTCGCCGGCAGCGCGTTCGAACGGTTCCACGAGTCGTTTCTCGCGTCGCGGGCTGCGGTCGGCGACACCCTGCACTACGCCGCGGTGTTGCCCGCGCTGCCGGCGCGCGGCTGGATGCAGGTGCTCGTGCGGACGATCTCGGGCCGCATCGGCTCGATGACCGTCGACCTGGAGGACGTGCGATGAACGTGGTCGCCGACGTCGACGTCGGGGCGGACACGCACACCGGCCGGGTGCGGTCGACCAACGAGGACGACTACCTCGTCTACTGCCCGGAAGACCCGGCGACGCGCAGCGCGGTCGGCCTGCTGTTCGCGGTCGCCGACGGGATGGGCGGCGCCACCGGTGGGGGCGAGGCGAGCCGCGCCGCGATCCGCGCGCTCGCCGGGGCGTTCGCCGAGAGCGACGGCGAGGGGCCGGAGGCGCGCATGACCCGCGGGTTCGCGGCGGCGTGCGAGCGGCTGTGGCACCTCGCGCGGGAGCAGCCGCGCCTGCGCGACATGGGCACGACGCTCACCGCGGTGAACCTGCTCGGCGACCGGATCGTCGTCGGCCACGTCGGCGACACGCGGTGCTACGTGCTGCGCGGCGGCGAGCTGCGCCAGCTCACGGTCGACCACGCGGTGCGTCGCGCCGACCATCAGCTGACCCGCTGCATCGGCGCCGGACGCGAGCGTGAGGAGATCGACGTGATCACCTCCACGGTCCAGCCGGGTGACGTGCTCGTGCTCGCGAGCGACGGCTTGTGGGACGCCGTCGATCCCGAGACGCTCGCGCACGTCGTGCGCCGCATGCGGCCGCAGGCCGCCGCCGAGGAGCTGGTGCGGCTCGCGGTCGAGGCCGGCGGGGTCGACAACTGCACCGCGGTGGTGGTCGCCCTGCGCGGGTGCGGCGACCCGGGCCGCGCGGCGCTCGTGCCGTGCCGCATCCCCGGGCGCGAACTCGTCCGCCTGCCGCGCGTCACGGCCGAGCTGCCCGCGCTGCGCCGCCCGCGCTGGCCGTGGGTCGTCCTCGCGCTCGCGTTCGTGCTCGCCGGCCTCGCCGCGGCGCGCATGCTGTTGGGCGCGGGCACGTGGGCGTAGCTGCCCGTGCTGCGCGCGGAGAAGGCCGGCGCTGGGCGGGCCTGCCGGTGCAGCGCGCAACCTCGAGTCCCGGCGGCGGCGCGGCGTGCACGTCACGGGCTCGATGCACCACAACGCCCAGGGAGAGATCCTGGAGACGATCCTGGAGCCGGCTTCGCGCCGCTCGCGAGGAGATGGTGCGCAGCTCCCTGCCGGGCCGTGGCGCGCGCTGCCGCCCGGTGCGCGGCGAGACGAGCGGCGCGCTCGTGCTGCCCGATCGGCAGCGGTCCCGCGGGTCGCGGAACGCGCGCGCTTTACACGTGCCGGGCGGGCGGGCACGATCCCGCCGACTCGGCGCAGCCGCCCCGCGCGCCGCCGCGCTGCACCTGCATGGCAAAGAAGCTCCAGCGAAGGGTCGTCGCCCCGCGTCCGGAACCCGGCACGGCGGTCGCCGCACCCGCCGAGCGCGCACCCTGGTTCGGCGGCCGGAAGGTCACCCCGCGCGTCCTCTCCGAGTTCACCAGCCAGCTCGCCGTCCTGCTCGACGCCGGGATCCCGGTCACCAAGTGCCTGCGCATCCTGCAGGGGCAGATGGCGCCCGGCGTCCTCAAGCGCACGATCGGCGAGGTCCTGGAGGACGTCGAGGCGGGCACCGCGTTCAGCGAATCGCTCGCCAAGCACCCGCGCATCTTCGACCGGCTGTACACCAACATGGTCGCCGCCGGCGAGGCGGGCGGTGTGCAGGAGGAGATCCTCAACCGGCTGTCCGCCTTCCTGGAGAGGGCCGAGAACCTCAAGAGCCGGGTCCGGGGCGCCCTCGCGTACCCGATCGCGATCGTGATCGTCGCCGCGATCGTGCTCGCGCTCGTGTTCGTGCTGGTGATCCCCAAGTTCAAGAGCATCTTCGAGCAGGAGTTCAACACGGTCGACGCGATGCCGTGGGCCACCCGGCAGGTGATCGGGTTCGGCGAGCACCTGCAGGGCTGGTGGTGGGCGTACGTGCTCGGCGTCGTGCTCATCGTGTTCACCCACCGCACGCTCGTCGCGCGCGTCCCCGGCTACCGGCGCGCGCGCGACACGCTGATCATGCGCCTGCCGGTGGTCGGCACGCTGGTGAACCGCGCGATCATCGCGCGCTTCGCACGCACGTTCGGTACGCTGATCCAGAGCGGCGTCCCGCACCTGGAGGCGCTGGAGATCGTGCGCGGCGCGGTGCCCAACATGCGCGTCGCGGAAGCGGTGCAGCGCGTGCACGCGAGCATCCGCGAGGGCGCCGGCATCGCCGTGCCCATGGGCGAGAGCGGTCTGTTCGACGACATCGTCGTCAACATGGTCGACGTCGGCGAGCAGACCGGCGAGCTGGACCGGATGCTCGCCAAGATCGCCGACCGCTACGAGACGGAGGTCGATCGCACGATCGAAACGACGTTCAAGGCGCTGGAGCCGGTGATGCTCGTCGTGCTCGCCGTGTTCGTCGGCTTCATCGTCTACGCGCTGTTCGCGCCGATGCTGAAGTTGATGGAGAAGCTGTAGTGTCGATCCGGGGGCGGGTGCTCCTGATCGTCGTGACGCTCAATCTGCTGGTCCTCGGCGCGGTCCAGCTGGCCCAGACGCTGACCTTCGAACGCTGGCGCAGCAACGCGCGCGCGGTGTACGAGGATTACCTCGGCGGCATCCTGCGCGAGGCGTACGGCGCCGAGCAGCGCGCGCCGCTCGCGACGGTGCGCAACCTGCTGACCCTCGATCCGTTCCGCGGGGTGTTCAAGGACGTCATGGTCAGCAACGGGCGCAGCCCGCAGGCGCCCGGGTTCGTCGACCTCAACCCGCTCGGCGCCGCGCTGCGCGACCACCGCACGTTCCCCCTGCAGGATGTGCGCGAGGGGATCCAGCGCGCGATCCGCGAGCGCGCGCTCATCCCGGTCGGCGACGGCTACTGCGTGCCGATCAGCAGCGGCGAGCGCGTGGTCGCCGGCGCGTGGTTCGCGCCGCACCTGCCGCCGCCGCCGCAGCTCCGCCTGTGGGTCCTGGCCGCTTCGCTGGTCGTCGGCACGCTCGCCACCGTCCTGTTCGCGCGCTGGGCGATCGACCGCGCGGTCGCGCGTCCGCTGCGCGACCTCGCGGCCGCGGCCGCGCGCGTGGGCGCCGGCGAGCCCGACGTGTCGGTGCCGAGCCTGCCGCCATCGCACGAACTGGCCGCGCTGATCGCCGACTTCAATGCGATGGCGCGCCGGGTGGCCGGCCACACCCAGGAGCTGGACGCCGCGGTGAAGCGGGCCACCGAGGAGGCGGCGCGCAAGGAGCGCGCGCTCGTGCTGTCCGGACGGCTCGCCGCGGTCGGGACGCTGGCCGCCGGCATCGCGCACGAGATCAACAATCCGATCGGCGGCATGATGAACGCGACCCGCCGGCTGCTGGAGCGGCCCGACCTGAGCGAGCGCGACCGGCGGTACCTCGAGCTGATCCGCGAGGGGCTGGAGCGGGTCGGCAAGATCGCGCGCCGCGTGCTCGACTTCTCGCCGCGCCAAGTGCAGGCGACCGACTTCCCGATCGCGCAGGCGATTGACGGCGCGCGCGCGCTGCTCGACCACCGCCTCGCGCGCGAGGGGATCGAGTTCACCGTCGACCTGGCGCCCGACCTGCCCCCGGTGCACGGCGACCCGCACGAGATGCAGCAGGTCCTGCTCAACGTGTTCCTCAACTCGTGCGACGTCCTGTCCGGGCGGAGCGCGCCGCGCCGCATCGCGGTCACCGGCCGCCTGCGCGGCGATCAGGTCGAGATCGTGGTCGCCGACAACGGTCCGGGCATGCCGCGCGCCGAGTTGCAGCGGGTGTTCGACCCGTTCTTCTCCGCCA
>DATGPD010000655.1:0-4061 GCA_035305285.1 Planctomycetota bacterium | reverse complement strand
GAGCACCGCCTCGATCGCGCCCCAGTTGTAGGTGAGCACGAGGTCCGGGCGCAGCTCGGTGATCCGCTCCGCCATCGCGCGCCCGGTCGCCAGGAACCCCGCCCGCGGCGGCGGCGGCAGGAGCGCCAGCGTGGCGCGCCGCACGCGCGGCGCGCAGCCGGTACGCCCGTCCATCGCGATCACGGTGTGCCGGTGCGGTGCCGGCAGCAAGTCCATGACCTGGCTCGCGCGCACTTCCATCCCGCCCGGATCGAAGCTCGGGAAGACGTGGAGGAAGTGGCAGCCGGCCGCCATCGCGGCAAGTCATAGCGCCACGACGCGCCCGGCGCGCCGCCGAGGTGCCTCAGCGCATGATCTGCACGGAGATCGCCTGGCCGAGCGTGATGCACACCTCGCGGCCCGGGACGACGCACAGTCCCTGCACGCCCACGGCCGCCCCCACCAGGCTCGGATCGTTCGGGATCATCACCGGCACCGAGAGCACGGCGTTCGGCGCCCCCGGGACCACGACCACCGGACGGACCGCGAGGATGCACGCGACCCGGGTGCAGGTCAGCGAGGTCGGCAGGGAGATCGCGGGTTGCAGGATCCCGCCGAAGGCCAGCGCCGGGACCTCGCGCGCCCCGCACTGCCAGTCGAACGCGATCCGGCCGCCGATGCTCGGGTTGCCCTGGGTCGCGACCGGGGAGGCGCCCGGGCAGCCGCTGCCGGGGATCGGCGTCACCTGCGCGGAGACGAACGAAGCAGGAGCCAGGACGAGACAGGACAGCAGGAAGGGTCGGATGCGTCGCATGTTCGTGGGTTCGGTGTCCGAGCCAGGGGCGGCTCGGCACGTGGTTGCCGCGAGCCGCGCGGGTCGCCGGCGGCGCGGACGAAAACGCCGACACGGTCGACGCCGCCGGACCGCTGCGCGCCGGCGCCGGCGACCCCGGCCGGGGACCGCCACCGTGAGTGCGATCACCACCAGACGGAACGACGGCACGCGTTCGCACGAGGCATCCGCGCCCCGAACGCAGGGTGCCCCCAACCTCGGGACTCGGAGACAGCCCTCCGCCGCGTGCCAGCGTCCGGATGTCCGGCGCCACGGCATGCGAGGCGGAACCGCGCGCGGTCGCACGATCACGATCGCCACGCCGCCCGTCCGGGTTCGCACCCGCTCCGTATCATGCGCACGTCGTCATGCGCTCCCATCCCTGCCTGTCGTGGCTGGCCGCGCTCGCTCTCGGCGCGGTTCCCTCCCTTCTCGCCCAAGATCCCGCCGCCGGCCCGGCGAAGCGGCCGCTCACCCACGAGGACTACGACGGGTGGAAGTCGCTGCGCGGCACGACGTGCTCGCCCGACGGCAAGTGGATCGCCTACGCGATCGAACCGCAGTGGGGCGACGGTGTGCTGGAGGTGCGGTCGGTCGACGGCGACACCGTCTATCGCCACCCCCTCGGCAGCGCCCCACGGTTCTCGTCGGACAGCCGCTTCGTCGTGTTCACGATCGGCACGTCGGTGGTCGAGCAGCGCCAGAAGCGCATCGAGGAGCTGGCGAAGACCGGTCGCGTGACCGAGCAGAGCGGAGGTCAGGAGCAGGGCGCGACTTCGGCACCCGGTGAGCCCCCGTCACCCGGCGCGCGCGGCGCCCGCGGCGGACGCGGCGGCCCGGCCGCCGGCACCGGCGGCAGTGCGAGCCGGAACCAGATGGGCATCCTCGACCTCGCCACCGGCAACGTCGAGGTGAAGAAGGGCGTGAAGGGGTTCCGGCTGCTCGAAGAGGACCCGATCCTCCTCTACCACCTCGAACGCGCCGAGGAGGAGAAGTCCGAGGAAGACGAGAAGGCGAAGGAAGGCGCGACCGGCACCGCGCCGGCCGAGAAGGGCACCGAGCCTCCGCCCGCCGAGACCGGCGGGCAGGCGCGCCAGGCCGAGCGGCCGGCGCGTCCCGAGGGCCGCGGACGGCGCGGCCGCGCGCGCGGTGCGGCGCCGGCGCCGGCTCCGGCGGCGCGCCCCGGCGCCGACGATCCCGCGCGTCGCCGCAAGGCCGGCACGCCGCTCGTCGTCCGCGACCTGACCACGGGCCAGGAGACGCGCATCGAACACGTCGCCAGCTACGGGCTGACGCGCCAGGACCGCTGGCTCTACGTGCACGTGTCGACGCGCGAGGACGACCCGAAGGCCGAGCGCAAGCCCGACCTCGGCCTGTTCGCGATCGATCCGAGGAGCGGTGCCAAGGTGTGCCTGGTGCCGGGGATCGCGGACTTCGCCGGGTTCACGTCGAGCGAGGACGGCACCTGCCTCGCGTTCACCAGCAACAAGGAGGACTGGAACAGCAAGAAGCCGCTGTCCGACCTCTACCTGTGGGACGGCACCGACTCCCCGGCCGTGCGCGTCGCGCACCGCGCCAGCCCGGGCATCCCGGCGGGCAAGGTGATCGCGGCCGGCGGCCTCGCGTTCAGCCGCGACGGCCGCGTGCTGGCGTTCGGCGTCCAGGACCCGCCCGAGGGTGACCCGCCGCTCCTCCTGCCCGAGGAGAAGGTCAACCTCGACCTGTGGCACTGGCAGGACGGCCTGCTGCAGACGCAGCAGGCGAAGCAGGTCGGCTCGCGCCGCAACCCGGCGTGGACCTGCGTGTACCACCGCGACGACGGCCGCATCGTGCAGCTCGGCGACGCGCAGATCCCGCGCGCCCGCCTGCTCACCGCGGACGGCAGCCGCGCGCTGCTCCTCGACGACACGCCGTACGAGAAGCTGATCACCTGGGACGCGCGCTACTGCGACGTGTGGATCGCCAACACGGTCGACGGCACCCGCAAGCGCGTGCTGGAGAAGCTGCGCGGCAGCCCCGATCCCTCCCCGCTGGGCAAGTGGCTGCTGTGGTTCGGCACCGACTACGCGTGGCACGCGCTCGACGTGAACACGTTCCGCGTGCGCACGTTGACCCGTGACCTCGGCGTCGAGTTCCACCGCTCCGACGACGACCACCCGCACCCCGATCCGGCGCACGGCGTCGCCGGCTGGACGCTCGACGACGCGGAGGTCGTGCTCTACGACGAGTTCGACCTGTGGCGCGTCTCGCCCGCGACCGGCGAAGCGGTGTGCATCACCGACGGCTACGGCCGCGCCAACCGCACCCGCCTGCGCTGGCAGCGGATCGACTCGCCGCGCGAGAACCGCGAGTGGCTGCCCGACGAGTTGTGGCTCGTCGGCGTCGACGAGCGCACCAAGGCGGAGAGCGTGCTCGTCGACCACCTGCGCGAACTGCGCAAGCCGCGCCGCCTGATCGCGCTCGACAAGGACATCGGCGACCTGCGCAAGGCCGAGCGCGCCGACCGGCTGTTCTTCACCCTGCAGACCTTCGCGGAATTCCCCGACCTGTGGACCGCGGACCTGGCGTTCGCCGGTATGCGCAAGCTGACCGACGCCAACCCGCAGCAGAAGCACATCTCCTGGGGAACCGCCGAGCTGGTGCACTGGACGTCGGCCGACGGCCGGCCGCTCGAGGGCGTGCTCATCAAGCCGGAGAACTTCGACCCGTCGCGCAAGTACCCGATGCTCGTCAACTTCTACGAGCGCTCGAGCCACAACCTGCACCGCTACGTGGCGCCGGCGCCGGGGACCTCGCCGAACGCGGCGTTCTACGTCAGCAACGGCTACCTGTGGTTCATGCCCGACGTCTGGTACGACGAGGGCTACCCCGGCGAATCGTGCGTCAAGTGCGTCGTGTCCGGCGTGCAGAGCCTGATCGCGCGCGGCTTCGTCGACCCGAAGGCGATCGGCGCCGCGGGGCACAGCTGGGGCGGCTACCAGACCGCGTTCCTGGTCACGCGCACGAACATCTTCGCCGCGGTCGAGAGCGGCGCGCCGGTCAGCAACATGCTGTCGGCCTACGGCGGCATCCGCTACGAGTCCGGCGTCTCGCGCCAGTTCCAGTACGAGATGACGCAGTCGCGCATCGGCGGCACGCCGTGGCAGTTCCCGCTGCGCTACCACGAGAACTCGCCGATCCACTTCGCCGACAAGGTGAAGACGCCGGTGCTGATCCTGCACAACGACCAGGACGGTGCGGTGCCGTGGTA
>DATGPD010000654.1:0-3642 GCA_035305285.1 Planctomycetota bacterium | reverse complement strand
TCTTCCACCGGGCCTGCGGGCGGCCGGGATTCCATGGCGCGAGTCTACGGGCGCCTTTTGGCGGCGTGTCACGACGCGGCCCGGGTTGCGCCCGCTCCGGGGGGGCGGGAGACTGCCCCGCCTCCCGATGTCCGGCGTCGCGTCCGTCCCTCCGTTCCACCCCGAACGCCGGCTGGCGCCGCTCGACGCCGAATCGTCGGCCCGCTTCGGGGAGCTCTACCGGCGGACGAAGAAGACGCTGCTCGGGCTGACGCGCAAGAACCTCGGCGGACGCGCGGACCCCGACACGGTGGACGACGTCGTGGCCGAGGTCGCGCGGCGGATGCTCGCGCGCGTGGCGCGCGGCGAGACCGGGTTCCTTGCCGACGAGTCGGCCTTCGTGCTCTACGCCGCCAAGGTCGTGCGGAACCTCGTCCTCGACTTGCACGAGCACCGCCACCGCCGGTGTCGCGACGTGCGGCGCGAGCTGTCGCTGGAGGATGCGTTTGCGCAGGGCGACGAGCCGAAGACGCCCTCGACGCACAGCCCGAGTCGTGCGTGCGCGCGCAAGGAGCAGGGCGAGATCCTGGTCGACGCGCTCGCCTCGCTGCCGCCGCGCGAGCGCGACCTCGTGCAGCAGCGCGTGGTCGAGAAGGCGAGCTTCCAGCAGCTCGGTCGCGTGTGGCAGATGTCCGCCGACGGCGTGCGCAAGCTGTTCGTCCGCGTGTTCGCGCGCCTGGCGCGGCGCGTGCGCGGACAGGTCGAGTCGAAGGTGCCCGCTCCGAAGCGCCCCTCTCGGCCGCGCCGATAGCCGCACATCACAGGTCGTAGAAGCGCAGGTCCCGGCCGGTGAGCTGCTTGGTGCGGTCGTAGATCTGGTAGGCGTGCCCGGAGAAGTGCTCGATCACGTGCACGACGCCGGCGATCCCCTTGTCGGGGAACCGCCCCTGCTGGAACGGATACACCGCGAGCAACGCGCCCGGGTCGAGGCGCGCGACGACCTGCTCGGCGGCGTGCACGCTCGCCGCGAGACGCGCGAACAGCTCGTCCTTGCGCGGCGCGTCCGCGCCGTCCGCGTGGAACTCGGCGGCGCGGTCGCGCTCGTCGGGCGCACCGCCGATGCCGCTCACGATCCATTGCCGGACGTTGCCCGCGAGGTGCAGCACGAGGTTGCCAATCGCGTTGCAGTGCGGCGCCGGCCGGTGCCAGATCTGCCGTTCGTCGAGCAGGTCGAGGCACCTGCCGATGCGCGGCAGACATTCCTCGACCACGCGCGTGCGGAACGCGCGAGCCAGCTCGGCGGCGAGCGCGTCGGCGTCGGCGCTCATCGACGCTCGTAGCGCTCGCGCAGTTCGGCGAGTTGCTTCTCGACCAGGGCCAGACGCTGCACGGTCGTCTTGTGGCGGAACGACATCTTCGACAGGCGGACGGAGAACTGCAGGCAGAGCAGCATGAGGAACACCAGCCCGCCGAAGAACAGGGCCGACACCGGGCTGCGCGCCGCGATCAGCTTCTGGAACCAGGCGAGCCACTGGTGCTGCCAGGCGAGCAGCAGGAGGAGCAGCCCGGTGCCCAGCCAGACGAGCGCGTACTCCTCGCGCAGCTTGCGCCGGCGCACCAGCTCGACCGCGACGACGAGCATCGTGACCGCCAGCACGTAGGCGACCGTCTTCTGCCCGGCCGGCATCTCTTCCATCGCGGTGATGGCCAGCAGCATAGGGTCAGCCGGCGCTCCGACCGGCGCGGAACGGCGAAGGACGACGCACCGGCAGCAGGCTGAGGTTGAGCACCATCTTGTACGCGTAGAAGGCGACCTTGCTGCCGCGATGCATGCTCGCGCCGCCGCGGCGCGGATACATCCGCACCGGCACTTCGGTGATCTTCAGGCCGGCCCGGTGCAGGTCGATCAGCACGTCGGTGTCGGGATAGTCCTCGGGGAAGCTGTCGCGGACAAGATGGCGGATCGCGCGGTGCGACAGGGCCTGGAACCCGGACGTCGGGTCGGTGATGCGCACGCCGGTCCAGAGGGTCGCGATCCGGCCGAACAGGCGCGCGCCGACGCGGCGCGCGAAGCCGACCGACGGCGGCTGGTCGCTCAGGTAGCGCGAGCCGACGGCGACGTCGAACCCGCGGTCGAGCGCGGCGAGCAGGTCGACGATGCATCCGGGCTCGTGCTGGCCGTCGGCGTCGAGCTGGACCAGGCGGTCGATGCCGCGGGCGCGCGCGAACAGGTAGCCGGTCTGCAGCGCCGAGCCGTAGCCGAGGTTGACCGCGTGCGACAGCACCTCGGCGCCGGCCGCGGCGGCGACCGACGCGGTGCCGTCACGGCTGCCGTCGTCGATGACGACGATACGCGCGTCGGGCACCACGGTGCGCACGCGACTCACGACCGCGCCGATGCGATCCGCCTCGTTGTAGGCGGGGATCAGCACCATGACTTCCGCCCGCGCGCTCATCGACGCGGCCAGCATAGGGAGGCCGTCCGGGCGCGCCCAGCGCATTCCTCCCGACCGGGCGACGGCCGCGCGGAACGCCGCGTGCGACGCCGCGCCGGCATGCGCGGGTCGCGTCGGTGCGGCACCGTCCCGTCGCGAGGGCGCAGCGGCGGTCGCGTGCACGCGCCCCGCGGGCGCTCCGCGCGTGCGTCACCCGCCGACCGCCGCCGCCGGGGTGCGCTCACGGTTCGCGCACGAACGCGTCGACCCGCAGCGCGTCGAGGGTCAGCTCGGAGCGCTTGCCCGCGGGCAGCTCGGCGGCCAGCTCGATCCTGATCCGGCCGTCGCGGTCGACGTGCGCCAGACTCGCGAAGGTGAACTCGGCGGTGACCGGGCCCGTACCGGCGATGTCCGCGTCCCACGCGACGTCGTAGCGGTTCGCGACGTAGTCCTTCACCGACACGCGCACGCGGGTCTCCGCCCCGGCGTCGGCGAGCGCGAAGGTCACGCGCACGCGCGCGCGGGTGACGTCGGCCGCCGGCACGTCGGGCACGACGAACGGGACGAACACGCCGGCGACCTCCTTGCCGTCGAACGCGGTGGTCGCGACGTGCACGCCCGAGCCATCCTCTTCGTCGAGCAGCTCGAAGCGGCCGAGCGTGCGCCGGCCTACGACGACCGCGGCGTCGTCCGCGCGGAGCCGCGCGCGCACCGGCCGGCCGGCGAGCAGGAGGCCGGCGCGCGCGCCGACGATCACATCGAGCCCGGTGCACGCCATGCGGGCGTCGAGGTCGAGTTGCACGAGGTCGGTCCCGTCGAGCGCGGTCGACACGAGCCGCCGGCCGCGCAGGCCGGCCGCGGGAGCGGAGCGCGCGAACAGCACGCGGTCGCTGTCGAGGAACCGCGGCAGCCGATCCTCGCCGCCGCCGTCTTCCAGCACGGTGGTGCGCCCGCTCGGCAACTCGAGGCGCACGAGCACGGCCCGGTCCTCGGCGGTGCGCCGCACGAACACGACGCTGCTGCCGTCGGGCGCGAGCGCCGGCTCGTGGTCGCCGGCGACGAATTCGCCGCTGCCCGCGCCCGGGGGGGTGGTCAGCGGGGCCTGCCCGCTGCCGTCGGGGTTCATCGTCCAGATCGCCGCGCTGCGCCCGCCGGCGGCGGTCGACCAGCGCGAGAACACGACGCGTCCGGCGCGCGCGTCTGGCGCGCGGTCTTCGCTGCCCGGGCC
>DATGPD010000653.1:0-2162 GCA_035305285.1 Planctomycetota bacterium | reverse complement strand
CCGTTCTGGCGCGGCGCCAGCTGCACCATGCCGAGCCTGTCGCTCATGCCCCAGCGCGTCACCATCTGCCGGGCGATGCCGGTGGCCTGCTCGATATCGCTCTCGGCGCCGGTCGTCTTCGTGCCATAGACCACTTCCTCGGCGGCGCGGCCGCCCAGCATGCCGACGATCTTGGCCCTGAGATAGGCTTCCGGATAGTTGTAGCGGTCGGTCTGCGGCCGCTGGTAGGTGACGCCGAGCGCCTGACCGCGCGGCATGATGCTGACCCGGTGCACCGGGTCGGCGCCGGGGACGACGAGGCCGAGAATCGCGTGGCCGCTCTCGTGGTAGGCGATCCGCTCGCGGTCCTCGCGGGTCAGCAGCAGCGGGCGCTCGGGACCGAGCACGATCTTTTCCAGCGCGTCGAGGAAGTCGACCTGCCGCACCTCGGTCTGGTCGCGCCGCGCGGCGAGCAGGGCGGCCTCGTTGACCAGGTTCTTGAGGTCGGCACCGCTGAAGCCCGGCGTCGACGCGGCCAGCTCCCCGAGCTGCACGTCGGCGGCGAGGGGCACCTTGCGCGTGTGCACCTTCAGGATCGCCTCGCGTCCGTTCCGGTCGGGCAGGTTGACGACGACGCGGCGGTCGAAGCGCCCGGCGCGCAGCAGCGCGCGGTCGAGCAGGTCGGGCTGGTTGGTCGCGGCGAGCACGATGATCCCCTCGCGGCCGGTGAAGCCGTCCATCTCGGTGAGGATCTGCTGCAGGGTCTGCTCCTGCTCGCTCGCGCCGCCGAACACGACCTGACCGCGCGCGCGCCCGATCGCGTCGATCTCGTCGATGAAGATGATCGCCGGGGCGTTCTCGCGGGCCTGCTTGAACAGGTCGCGCACGCGCGCCGCGCCGACACCGACGATCATCTCGACGAACTCGGCGCCGCTCATCGAGAAGAACGGCACGCCGGCCTCGCCCGCGACCGCCTTGGCGAGCAGGGTCTTGCCCGTGCCCGGCGCGCCGACGAGCAGCACGCCCTTCGGCGCGGTGCCGCCCAACCGGGTGTAGCGCTCCGGCGACTTGAGGAAGTCGACGATCTCGACCAACTCGTTCTCCGCCTCGTCGATGCCGGCGACGTCGGCGAAGGTGACCTTCGCGCCGCTGCCCTCCTCGTAGCGGCGCGCGCGGCTCTTGCCGATGCCCATCAGCCGCCCCGCGGCGGTGCCGCCGTGCTGCGTCGCGCGGCGGTACAGCCACACGTAGAACGCGATGAGCAGGATCGCGGGCCCGAAGCCGAGCAGCACCATCGACCACGGACTGCCCTCGCGGATCGGCACCGCGCTGATCTCGACGTCGTGCTCGATGAGGAACGCCTCGAGCACGGGATCGACGAACGCCGGCAGTTCGGTGGTGAAGGTGTCGGACGTCTTCGCCGGCTGCGCGCGCCCGCGCGGCGGGCCGGCCGGCCGCTCGCCCTCGGGCGGCCAGGTCACCGCGGAGCGGAAGCGCCCCTCGATGCTCGATCCCTGGCTGTAGATCGACGCGACGTTGCGCTTCTGCACCTCCGCCTTGAACACGGTGTAGGGAACCGTCACCGAGTCGGGCGCGAAGAACTGCTGCGCGAGCATGTAGTTGAGCAGCAGCACCGCGAGCAGGATCCACCAGAACCGGCGCGGCAGCCGGGGCTGCGGCTTGCCCGCCTTGCCCGGAGGCTGCTTGTTTGCGGCGTCGTGCGCTTCGCGCGGGAGGGTGGTGCCGGCGCTCATGGGCGAGCGCTCCGCCGTCGGGTTTCGCATGGGGTCATGGTGCGTCGTGCTCTTTCCACGTCCGGACGATCGTAGGTGAATCGTGCGGACGCGGCCGGCTTGCAAGACCCACCGGCCTCGCCGGAACGCTCGGGACGGTCGTCGGCTTTCGTGCCTCCGCGGCGGGGTCGCTCAGCCGCGTCCGACGAACGCGGCGACTTCGTCGCCGAAGTAGCGCAGGAGCGAGTCGGTCACGAGCGGTGCGGCAATGCCGAGGCCGCACGCGCTCGTCGCCTTCATGACCTTGCCGAGGTCGAGCACCTCCGCGCGCCAGCGTTCGAGGTCGAGGTGCTTCGCCGCACCGGACAGTCTCTCGGTCAGGCGCTGCGTGCCGATCCGGCACGGGAAGCACTTGCCGCACGACTCGTGCGCGAAGAACTCCATCGCCTG
>DATGPD010000652.1:0-3169 GCA_035305285.1 Planctomycetota bacterium | reverse complement strand
ACCGGGGCACGCGCCAGGGAGCGCGTGGTCACCGAGATCGGCGGGATGCCTGCGGCGGAGGCGTACGCCGAGCTGGTCGGCGTGCCGGTCGAGGCGCTCGCCCCCGAGGTGTTCGCACGCCACCCGCTGCTGGTCCGCATGGGCGGCCGCTGGTACGTGCGCGCCATCCAGAAGGCGCACGCCGACGGCTCGCTGTCGGTGTTCTGCGCGATCGAGTCCGGGCTCGTGCTCTCGCTCGGGCGCAACCTCGACATGGTCGCCGACCTCGAGCGCGTGCTCGACGAAGCCCGCGGCCGGGTCGGCACGCCGCGCCTGGTGATCGCGACCGAGTGCATTTTGCGGCGCCTCGAAGCCGAGGCGCTCGGCCTGGGGCCGGCACTCGCCCGGCTGTTCGCGCGGCACCGGCTGGTCGGCTTCAGCACGTACGGCGAGCAGGCCGGCGCGGTGCACGTCAACCAGACGTGCACGGGGGTGATGCTTGGCTGAGCCGATGCCGGACAGCCTGGAGGCCGCCCTGGCCGAGATCGCCGCGCTGCGCCAGCGCGTCCAGCGGCTCGAGCGCACCAATGCCGCGCTCGCCGCGCGCGTCGAACGCAGCCTCGACGACGGCAGCGCCGGCTTCGCGATGTTCCAGACCGCCACCAACCTGGAGCGGCTGGTGGGCGAGCGCACCGCGCACCTGGAACGCCTGCGGCGCGAGCTGGAGGACACCAACCGGCAGTTGATGGCGGCCAAGGAGGCGGCCGAGGCGGCCGCGGGCGCCAAGGCGCGCTTCCTGGCCAACATGAGTCACGAGATCCGGACGCCGATGAACGGCATCCTCGGGATGACCGAGCTGCTCGCGGCGACCGCGCTCGACGAGCACCAGCGGCAGATGGCCAACACGATCAAGGCGTCGGCCGACGCGCTGCTGGTGGTGGTCAACGACGTGCTCGACTACTCGAAGATCGAGGCCGGCAAGCTGGAGCTGGAGGAAGCGACCTTCGACGTGCGCGCCGTGCTCGACGACTGCGCCAACCTGCTCGCGACCGCCGCCGAGCAGCGCGGCGTCGAGGTGGTCATCTACGTCGACCCGCGCGTCGCGCCCGGCCTGCGCGGCGACGCCGCGCGCCTGCGCCAGATCCTGCTCAACCTGACCGGCAACGCGGTCAAGTTCACCCTGGAAGGTCAGGTCGTCCTCTCGATCGACCTGTTGAGCGAGACCGCCACGACCCAGACCCTGCGCCTGGAGGTGCGCGACACGGGCGTCGGCATCGACCCCGACACCCTCGCGCGCCTGTTCACGCCGTTCACCCAGGCGGACGCGAGCACGACGCGGCGGTTCGGCGGCACGGGGCTCGGGCTCGCGATCAGCAAGCACCTCGTCGAGCGGATGGGCGGGCAGATCGGCGCGCACAGCACGGTCGGCGCCGGCTCGCGCTTCTGGATCGAGCTGACCCTGCCGATCGCGCCGCCGCTGCCGGTCGTGCCGTCGGAGACCTTCGCCCGGCACGCGATCCTGGTGGTCGACGACAACGAGACCAACCGCGAACTGCTCGCCCTGCAGCTCGCCTCGGTGTCGATCGGCATCGACCTCGCCAGCGACGCCGAGCAGGCGCTGGTCATCCTGCGCCTGGCCGCGGCGCGCGGCCGGCCGTTCACCATGGCGCTGATCGACATGGCGATGCCGGACGGCGACGGCCTCGCCCTGGTCGAGGCGATCCGCCGCGACCCCGCGATCCCGCCGCTCGCGATCGCGATCGCCAGCTCGCTGAGCCACCGCCCGCCCGAATCCGAGCTGCGCCGGCTGAGGATCGCACAGTGGGTCGGCAAGCCGCTCGGCAGCTCGCGCCTGTTCGACCTCCTGCAGGAACTGGCGACCGACGCGAGCGCGACGCCGCCACCGGCCGCCGTGCCGGTCGAGCCGGTGTCGCTCGCCGGCTGCGAGGTGCTGGTTGCGGAGGACAACGACATCAACCGCCGCGTGCTCGCCGGCATGCTCGCCAAGCTCGGCTGCACGCCGACGTTCGCCGCGGACGGCCGCGAGGCGGTCGCCCTCGCGCAGAAGCAGCGCTTCGACGTCATCCTGATGGACTGCCGCATGCCGGAGATGGACGGCTACGCCGCCACCAGCGCGATCCGCGCGCTCGGCGGCGCGGCGGGCGCCGTGCCGATCGTGGCGCTGACCGCCAACGTCCTGTCGCAGGATCGCTCGGCGTGCTTCGCCTCGGGGATGAACGACTTCCTCGCCAAGCCGGTCAAGCTGGACGTGCTGCGCGCGACGCTGCAGCGCTGGGTGCGTCCGTCCGCCGCCACGGCGAACGCCGGATCCGGCGCCTGAAGGCACGGCGAAGGCGCGCAGGCTCCCGCCGCGGGCGTCCCGCGCCGCGGCCGGTTCCGTGCGGTCGCGCTCGCCCCACCGCCGCCGCGAAGCGCCGGCGGAACCGCACCCTGCCGGCCGGCGTGGGTCCGCCGCGTGCGTTCCGGCGGCGGGCCGGCCGACCGGTGCGGCGGTTCGGTGGTGCGGACCGTTCCGTGCGGGGTCACCGGCGGTCGCCGGCGCCGTACCATGGCGGCCCGTGTCCACCAGCGCCGAGGTCGAGTTCGAACGGCACCGCGAGCGACTGCTGTCGGTCATCTACCTGCGCATGGGGCCCGAGCTGCGCGCGCGCCTCGACCCCGAGGACGTCCTGCAGGAGGTCGCGATCGAGGCGATGGCGAGCTGGCACACGCTCGAAGACCCCAAGAACGCGGGCGCCTGGCTGGTCGTGCTCGCCAAGCGCAAGGTCGCGCGCGTGCTGCGCGACCAGGTCGGCGTGGCGGCGCGCGACCCGCGCCGCGAGCGCGCGATCCGTACCGACTTCGCCCTGGCCGACGGGCGCACCGGTCCGGTGACCGCGGCCGACCGGCAGGACCGCCTGCTCGCTCTGGAGAAGGCGCTGCAGAAGCTCTCGCCCGATCACCGGGAGGTGATCCTGTTGACCCGCATCGAGGGTCTGTCGGCGCGCGAGGTCGGCGAGCGCATGGGCCGCACGGAGAATGCGGTCAATTTGCTGCTCGGCCGTGCGCTCAAGCGTCTCGCCGAAGAGCTGAACCTGTGAGCCAGCCGACCACCGACCACGCATCCGAGGACACCGTCGTCGACCGGGTGTTCGCGGAACGCCTCGCCGGAAGGGACGACGGGGGAGGG
>DATGPD010000651.1:0-13279 GCA_035305285.1 Planctomycetota bacterium | reverse complement strand
CTGCGCATCGAGCGCGCCGGGCAGACGGGACGGGTCTACGTGACGTTCGACGGCAGTGATCCGCGCGCCGAGGGCGGCGCTGCCCGCGGCCACGACGCGGGTACCGGCATGGACGTGAACGTGACCGCGTCGATGGTCGTGCGCGCGCGCACGCTGGACAACAACGAGTGGAGCGCGCTGCACGAGCTGTCGTTCACCGTCGTGCCGACCCTGCCGATCGAGATCCACGAGGTCGTCACCGACAACGAGACCGGCCTGCTCGACGAGGCCGGCGAGCGTGAGGACTGGATCGAGATCTGGAACAAGTCGCCGCTGCCGTTCCCGATCGGCGGCTACCACCTGTCCGACAACTTCCGTCAGCCGACCAAGTGGCGGTTCCCGGCCGGCACCGTCGTGCCGCCGGGCGGCACGATCATCGTGTTCGCCGATGAGCAGCCGTCGCAGGGGCCGCTGCACGCCTCCTTCAAGCTGAGCAAGGACGGCGAGGAGATCGGGCTGTTCGATCCGGCCGGCAACCTGATCGACGGCCGCCAGTTCGGCCCGCAGCTCACCGACGTCGCGTTCGGCCGGCTCGCCGGCGGCACCGGCTGGTTCGCACTGCTCGATCCGACGCCCGGCCGACCCAACCGGCCCGCCCCGTGCGGCCATATCCCGTACGCCGGCGCCGGCCTGCTGCGCCCGGGCTTCAGCCTGCGCGGCGAAGGCACCGTGATGCCCAGCGAGCGGATGACCCTGCGTCTGGCCGACGCCGCGCCGAACAGCGCGCTCGGCTTCGCCATCGGCCTCGAGCCGGCGAGCATGGACATCGCCATGCTCGGCACCGTGCTGGTCACGCCGGCGTTCGTGCTGCCCGGCGTCGCCGACGCCGAAGGCAAGGCGACGTTCGTGCTGCCGCTGCCCAACAACCCAGCACTGCGCGACCTCACGATCTACACCCAGGCGCTCGCGGTGAGCGGCACCACCGGCGCACTGTCGGCCGCGGTCGCGTCGCGGGTCTGTCCCTGATCTCGCCCGGCGCGGCGCGCGCCGCGCCGCGCCGGCTACCCGTGGCGAAGTTCCGCGCCGGTCGGGAGTGCCCGCCGAGCGGAGCACGGCCACAGCCATGCCGAGGGCCGACACCGCTTTCTCGCAACAGGCAGCTATGCTGCCGGCATGGTGCTCGCCGCGCCGCCGCTCGCCAGCCCGCCCGTCGCCTTCTTCGGGCCGATCGGCTTCTGGGAGTTCGTCGCGATCGCGGCAGTGGGCCTGCTGCTGTTCGGCAAGAACCTTCCCGAGGTCGGCCGGCAGCTCGGCAGGACGATCGTCGAGTTCAAGCGCGGGCTCAACCAGCTCAAGCGTCAGGTCACCGACGATCCGGCGCTGCGCGAGGCGCGCACCGCGCTGAACGACTTCCGGCGCGAACTCGAGACGCCGACCGCCATGCTGCGCGACCTGCGCGATCCGGTGCGCATGCTCGAAGACCTCACCCAGCCCGACCGGTCGACGCCCGGTCCGGAGGCCGAGCGCGTGCCGGCTCCGCACCGCTCGTTCCTGGACCAGGGGCAGTAGGCGGCACGCGCGCGGGCGTGGACCGGCGCCTTGCCGCCGTCGGGTCGGCCGCGCACCGCGCGAGGAACGACCGCGAGCAGGCGACGCGCACGAAGGGCACGGGGACAAGGCGCGCTGCCCGCGCCGTGCGCAGGACGAACGCTCAGCCCTTGCTGAGGCTGCCGCGCACCGCAGCGTCGGCGGAGTCGAACAGCGACATCCAGTCGTCGTCGCCGGTGCTGCGCTTGGGCTGCTTGCGCTTGCGCCGCGCTTCGACCTCCTTCTGGTGGTTGATCGACCACTCGCGGAAGTCGGGGAACATCTCGGTGAGCACCGTACGGTTCTCCGACGGCAGCCCGACGTACGGAAAGAGCATCACGCCGTGCTCGTTCTGGATCGAGCGGATCGTCTCGTACGGCGTCAGGATCGGCATCACGACGGTCACCACGTCGTGGAACACGTCGAGGGGAACCAGCGTGTTGGCGAACAGCACCTGCTTCGGCAGCCGCGTGCGCACCTCGGGCTGCACGTCGTAGCTGCTCGACATGATGAACGGCAGCTGGAAGGCCTCGACGACCACCTTCGCGAGGTCCCACTCGGTGATGTGCCCGCCGGCGACCAGGATCTCGCTGAACGGCTCGCGATACTTGTCGTTCGCGTAGAGCGCGTCGGCGATCGCCTCAGGGTTCACCAGCCCCTTCTGGCTGAGGACCTCGGCCAGACGGATGGGGGTCAGCTTCTCGAGTCCCTTCACCTGAGCTGTATCGACCCCGCCCGACGGAGAGTTGAGCGGCCCGGCGGCCCGCCTCCGTCCAGGATCGAGAACGGCCCGACGGCGCCGCGCCGCCGGCACCGGACGCGGCCGGGACGCCGCCGGGTCCGGCTCACCGTCCCCTCCCGCCGCGTCGCCGGCGACGCCGCGACCGCGGCGTCGTCTAGAACTGCAACAGGGTCGCCGCGCCGTGCACCGCGAGGACGAGCACCAGCCCGCCGACGATCGCGCCGTTGACTGCCTCGCCGACCTCGCTGCCCGAGCGCTTCGGCCCGGTGCCGAGGTGGTAGGTGAGCACCGCCACGCTCGCCCCGGAGAGCAGGGTCTTGGCGAGGCCGAACCACAGGTCGCGCTGGTCGACGGTGGCGAAGAACGACAGCACGAACCCCTGTGCGCCGACGCCCACGACGAGGCGTGCGGCGAGCAGCGCGGCGAGCGACCCCACGGCCATCGCGGCCGCGGTCACGACCGGCAGCGCGACCACCATCCCCCACAGCATCGGGGTGAGCAGGTAGTCGGCGGGCAGGATCCCCATCAGGCGCAGCGCGGTCACCTGGTTGCTCCGGGTCATCGTGCCGACCCGCGCCGCCGCGCCGGCGGCGACCCGCGCGGTGAAGAAGAAGCCGACCATCAACGGGATCAGCACCGCGATCAGCACCTTCCCCGAGCCCTTCAGCACCTGCCCGATGAACGCGCCTTCGAGCGGGTTGTTGCGCAGGGCGAAGTAGGTCGCGAGCCCGCCGATCACGGCACTGCCGAGGCAGGCGAACGCGAGCGGCTCCAGCACGTAGCGCGCCGCCGTGCGCAGCACGATGCCCGGGTACACCGGCGGCAGGCGCCAGAGCGCCTCGCCGACGGTCCACACCGCCGCGGCGACCGAGAGCAGCAGCGCGCGCAGCGGCGCGATGCCCGGTACGTCCTCGTCGTCGGCGTGCTCGGCCGGCGCCGGCCGTCCCGCGCGCCGGTCGTCGGCCTCGTCGTCGAGCGCGCGCTCGGGCGAAGTGAGCCGCAGCCCGTGCCGTGCAGGGTCGAGCACCACCACCGCGTCGGCGACCCCGGCGAAGGTCAACACGTCGTGCGAGATGACGATCGTCGTGCGCCCGCGCGCCGCGGCGGCGTCGTGCGTGCGGCGGAGCAGCTCGGCGACCTCGCGCGCCGACGCCGGGTCGAGTCCGGCGGTCGGCTCGTCGAACACGCACAGGCGGGGCTCGGCGGCGAGCGCGCGCGCGACCGCCACGCGCTTGCGCATGCCGCCGGACAGCGCCGCGACCTCGGCCGGCGGGTGCGGCAGGCCGGCCTCGCTGAGCAGGGCGAGGTCGAGCTTGGTCGAGCGTCCGGCGGCGCGCAGCGCGAGCCGCACGTTGGCGCGCGGGCTCAGCTCGTCGAGCAGCCCCTCGTCCTGCAACACCGCGGTCACCCACTGGCGCAGCGCCGCGGGATAGCCGTGCGTGACCGGCACGCCGAGCACGCGCGCGGTGCCCGTCATGCGCGGCGCCGGCTCGCGCGCTTCCCACAGACCGGTGAGCAGGCGGAGCAGAGTCGACTTGCCGGAGCCGCTCGGCCCGATCACCAGGTAGAAGCGGCCGGCGGGCAGCTCCAGGTCGACCCCGGCAAACACCGGGCGCAGGCGTCCGCCGGCGACGCGGTACGCGAGCCCGAAGTCGGACAGCTGCAGCGCGGGCGCACCGTCGACCGGCGTCCCGGTCACCGCTTCGGCCTCAGCGCTTCCGGCACGCGCGACAGCGGCACAACGACCGCTTCCCGGCCGGTGCCCGACGGCTGGCCGAGCAGGCCGACGACTCGGTCGCCCGCGACGACGCAGGCGCCGCGGTACGCGTCCAGGTCGGCCGACGCGGCGGCCAGCGCGGCCGGCGGCAGGGCCTGCGCCTGCGCGTCGACCGCGCGCACGCTGCTCTCGCCCTCGATCGCCTCGGCGCCGAAGTGCAGCCGGGCGGGATCGGTGCCCGCGAGCGACGGTGGCGGGTCCTGCAGCACCAGCACGGCGAGATCGACGCCGTCCGGCGCGGTCCACGCGCGCGTCGCTTGCAGGACCTGCCCTTCAGGCAGCGCGACGCGCACCGATTCGCGCTCGATGTCCGGCCGGGCGCCGAACGCATCCCTCACGAAGAAGGTGCCGTCGCACGTGCTGCGCGTGGTGAGCACGACGCTGCGCCCGTCGCTGTCTTCCAGGAGGAGGCCCGAGCCCTCCCGTGCGACCTCGTCGTCGGGACTCCAGAAGTCGCGCTCGACCGCCTGATAGAACACGCGCACGACGCGGATCCCGTCCTCCGGCGGGCGGGTCGCGGGCGGCGTGGGCACGAGCGCCGTGGCCGGCACCGCATTCATGCGGATGTCGGGCCGCTCGGGCTGCGCGGCCACGCGGTGTCCGTCCGGCACCGGCACGCCGGCCCCCGGCTCGGTGTGGTAGGCGATGAACGGACTGAGCAGGGCGGCGGCGTCCTGCAGCGCGAGGCCGGTGAGCAGCGCGCCGGACAGGCGCGGTCGCGCGACCCAGAACATCGAGCGGTCGGTCACCGTGTGCCGGTACGCGCGCCGGATGCGCAGCTCGAGCTGCACGTGGCTGCCGTCGTCGGCGAGGCGCACGTCGCGCAGTTCGCCGGTCTCGATGCCGCGGAACATCACGCGCGAGCCCGGCACCAGGTCATGGTTCTCCGGTACGAGGAGCGTCATGACCAGGTCACCGCGCTCGATCGGAGCGAGCGAGACGTCCGCGCCCGGTGGCGGCCGCTCGGTGCCGATCACCTGGCTGCCGCTCGGCAGGTCCGGACCAGCGTCGGGCGGGGTGAGGAAACTGACGTAGGCGTCGCGGATCAGCGTGTCGAGCCCGGTCGCACCCTGGGCGAGCCCGAGGAAGCGCGGCGTGACGATCCAGAACTTGCTGCCGTAGCGCACGAGCCGCGCGGCCGCCGGCTCGAGGACCGCGTCGACGACCGCACGCTCGCCGTCCTCGCGCAGCTCGATGCGGCGCACGCTGCCGACCGGGACGCCGCGGTGCTTCACGTCGGCGCCGGCGCGCAGGCCGCGGACGTCGCGGAACTCCAGACGCAGCGTGTACAGGCCCTCGTGCCCGTCGGCGCGCAGCAGGTCGATCAGCCACCAGCCGGCGAGCGCAGCGCCGACCAGGGTGGCGAGCCCGACCAGATAGCGCAGGCGGGTCATCGCCGCCCCCGCTCAGACGTCGAGGTTGGTGACCTCGAGCGCGTGACGCTCGATGAACTCGCGGCGCGGCTCCACCGCCGGCCCCATGAGCACGGTGAAGATGTTGTCCGCCTGCACCGCGTCGTTGATCGTCACCTGGTAGAGGGTCCGCCGCGCGGGGTCCATGGTCGTGGCGAACAACTCGTCGGCGTTCATCTCGCCAAGACCCTTGTAGCGCTGGATCTCGACGGTGTCCTCGCACACCCGCTGCACGTACTCGCACGCCTCGCGCAGGCTGGCGCACTGCTGCGTCTGGTTCTTCGCCTGCACGACGAACGCGCCGGGACGCTGCGCGCACACGTTCGGGTCGAGCCCGAGCTCGTGGAGCCGGCGCAGGGCGGGAACGAGGTCGGCGGCAGCGTGCACGGCGTAGACCTCGACGTCGGCTTCTTCCCGCGTGCACGCCGACTCGGGACCCTCGTAGATCTTGAGCGTCCCGCCGGCGCGCAGCTTCTCCAGCTCGGCGTCGAGCTGCGCTTCGGTGTCGATCAGCCGGCCACTGCCGCGGTGCACGAGCCAGTACTGCGGCAGCTCGAACTCCGGCAGCTTCAGCGCGCCGAGGTAGGCGTCGAGCGTGAGGCCGACGCCAACCGGCAGGGTGTCGCCGGCGGCCACCACGCGGTCGACGAGGTCGAGCACCTCGCGCAGCGCCTTGCCCTCCAGCTCGCGCTCGCCGCCGTTGAACAGCGGAACGGTCAGCTTGGTCTGGCCGAGGCCCAGCTCGGAGACGATGCGCAGCTTCTCCTGCTCGGTGAGCGCGTAGCGGACGTCCTTCTCCCTGCCCTTCAGGTGCAGCTTGTAGAGCGGCGGCTGGGCGATGTAGATGTGCCCGCGTTCGACGAGCTCCGGCATCTTCCGGTAGAACAGGGTCAGCAGGAGCGTGCGGATGTGGGAGCCGTCCACGTCCGCGTCGGTCATGATGATGATCTTGTGGTAGCGGAGCTTCTCGGGGTCGAAGCCCTCGTCGACGAAGCCCGTGCCGATCGCGGAGATGATCGTCTGCACCTCCTCGTGGCTGATCACGCTGTCGACCGAGGCCTTCTCGACGTTGAGCAGCTTGCCGCGCAGGGGCAGGATCGCCTGGAACGAGGTGCGGCCCTGCTTGGCGGTACCGCCTGCGGAGTCGCCCTCCACCAGGTACAGCTCCGCGTCCTGCGGGCTCGTGCCCTTGTGGCAGTCGGCCAGCTTGGCCGGCAGGCCGCTGCCCTCCAGCGCCGACTTGCGCCGCACCAGCTCGCGCGCCTTGCGCGCCGCCTCGCGCGCGCGTGCCGCCTGCATGGCCTTGGCGAAGATCGCCTTCGGAATCGACGGCTTCTCCTCGAACACGGTGCGCAGGCCTTCGCCGACGACCGTCTCCACGATCGACTGCACCTCGCGGTTGCCGAGCTTGATCTTCGTCTGCGACTCGAACTGCGGCTCGGGGACCTTCACCGAGATCACCGCGGTCAGGCCCTCGCGGTAGTCGTCGCCGGTCGGCGGCTCCTCCTTCGGCTTGAGCAGCTTCTCCTGGCGCGCGTAGTTGTTGAGCGCGCGAGTCAGCGCGGCACGGAAGCCGACCAGGTGCGTGCCGCCCTCGCTCGTGTTGATGTTGTTGACGAAGCTGTAGACCGACTCGTGGTAGCCGTCGTTGTACTGCAGCGCGATCTCGACCCCGTAGATCTTCCTCGGGTCGTCCTCGCCCGGCACCTCGCGGTTGATGTACACGACCTGGTCGTGGATCACGTCGCGCGCGCGGTTCATGTGCTCGACGAACTCGCGCAGCCCGTGCGGGAACATGAACTCCTCGCTCTGGTCGGTGCGCTCGTCGACCAGGGTGAGTTTGAGCCCGCGCGTGCCCATCAAGTAGGCCAGCTCGCGCAGGCGCTTGCGCAGCACCTCGAACGACAGCTCGGTGGTCTCGAAGATCTGCGCGTCGGCGCGGAACCGGACCATCGTGCCGCGCTGGTCGGTGTCGCCGATCACGCGCAACTCGTTGGTCTTGTGGCCGCGTGCGTAGTTCTGCCGGTAGATCTTGCCGTCGCGGTAGACCTCGACCTCCAGCCACTCGGCGAGCGCGTTGACCACCGACACGCCGACGCCGTGCAGGCCGCCTGACACCTGGTAGCTGCCCTTGTCGAACTTGCCGCCCGCGTGCAGGGTGCAGAGGATCACTTCGAGCGCCGGCGCGCCGGTCTCGTGCATGTCCACCGGGATGCCGCGGCCGTTGTCGCGCACCGAGATCGAACCGTCCTTGTGCACGCGGACATCGATGCGGTCGCAGTAGCCGGCGAGCGCTTCGTCGACCGAGTTGTCGACCACCTCCCATACCAGGTGGTGCAGGCCTTTGACTCCGGTGTCGCCGATGTACATGGCCGGGCGCTTGCGCACCGCGTCGAGGCCCTCGAGCACCTTGATGGCGCTCGCGTCGTATCGCTGCTGCGTCTTGTCGGGCATTTCAGACATTGGCCGTCCCACCCATGCGGAACAGGATCGACGCGACCTCCGGTCTGCCGAGCGCAGCGTTGATCGCCTGGCGGATCTCGTCGGCGCGGAAACCGCGCAGCTCGGCGAACAACGGCGCCGAGGCGACCTCGACCACCAGCTGGCCGGCGCGCAGGCCCGCGACCCGGCACCACGGCGCCGCTGATGCTCCGACCGCCTCCGCCAGTGCGTCCTGCAGCGCCTGGCGCCGGCGGTTCTGGCCGAGGTCGCGGAGGATGCCGGAGACGAGCTCCGCAACCGGTTTCGGTTGCTTCATCCGCTGATCGGCATGAGCACGTAGGTGAACGACTCGCCGAGCGTGAACTTGGCGGGAGTCGATTCGTCGGTGAGGTCGATCCGCACGACCTCCGAGTCGCTCGCGCGCAGGGCGTCGAGCACGAAGTCCGGGTTGAAGGCCACGTTGCAACCGGCGCCCTTGACCTCGACGTCGATCGCGACGTCGGCGCGCCCGACGGTGCTGTTCTCCGCCGACATCTCGAGCGTCGTCGCGGAGAACGCGAAGCGCACCTGCCGCACGTCGCCGCCGGTGAGCACCGAGACCTTGCGCAAGTTGCTCTCGAACAGCGAGCGCGACACCTCGACGGTCGTCTCGGCGACCTTCGGCACGACCGACTCGTATTCCGGGAACGTCTGATCGAGCGTCCGGCTGACGAGGACGGTGCTGCCGAACGTGAACGCCATCTGGTTCTCGCCGAACAGGACCGCCACCTCGCCGTCCTTCTCCTCACCGATCACGCGCAGCACGGCGTTCACCGAGGCCAGGGGCTGGATGGCGCGCACGCGCAGCTCGTCGCTCGGAAGGTTCTCGTAGTTCAACGACAGGCGGCGGCCGTCGGTCGCCACGAGGCGCAGGCAGCCCTGCTGGCAGTCCCACAGGATGCCGCTGACCGCGTAGCGGCTCTCCTCGCGCGTGGCGGCGAACGCCGTCTTGCGCATCATGTCGGCCATCCTCGCGGCCGGCAGGCGCAGGGTCTTGCCGCTCTCGGGCGCCGCCGCGGTCGGGAACTCGTCCGGGTCGCCGCCCAGCAGGATGAACGAGCCGCCCCCGCTCTCGACCGTGCAGCGGTTGTCGTTCGCCTTGAGGGTCAAGGTCGGATCCGACAGCTCGCGCAGCAGCGCCAGCGTCTCCCGCGCGGGCAGGAGCACCACGCCCTCGGCGTCGACCTTGACTGCCTCGCAGCGCACGCGGGCCGACATCTGCAGGTCGGTCGCGAACAGCGTCAGCCCGTCGCGGTCGGCATGCAGCTTGACGTGGTGCAGGACCGGCTTCGGGCTCTTCTGGGGCGCGATGCCGGCTACCACGCTGAACGCGTCGGTCAACTCTTGGCGGTCGCAGAGGAGGCGCATCAGGGATGGTCGGCCAGGGCTCGGGGGGCGTCGGTCCGGTGTTCTCGATAGAGAGAGGTCTGATCTCTCTCTCGTTCCTCCTACGTCGAGGATCGAGTGTGAACAGCGTATCCGGGGGGATCGCGAGGATCGACGGGGCAGGCGCGTTTCTCGGCCGAGAAGCGCGTTTCCGGGTCTCGTGGAGAGTGCGGGGAAAAGGGGCTCCGCGGGCGTGGTCGGCGGCGGAAAGCTGCGGAGGAAACGAGACTCGGTCGCCGGTTCGTTCCCCCGCGGGGCCCCGGATGCACGCACCTTCGCCACAGACCTTGCACCGGTTCCTTGGCAGTTGCGCTCCCTAGCGGACGGGCCGGGTCGCGCTCCGGGAGCCGGTACGTGTCAAAAGAAGCGGCGGCTGTGGCAGGCGCCGCGAACGCGGTCGAAGGTCGCGTGCATCGCGGTCGGGGGGCGCGCGGGTGCAGGCTCGTGCTGCAGCGAACGCAACACGTGCATGTGCGTACCCGGTCCAGCACCCGGTCCAGCACGCGGTGCGGCATCGCGCAGGACGCGGAGCGGACGCGAACCCCCGCGATGCCGGACTGGAGGAGGCGGTGCGCCGGACGGTCTGCGGCAACGAGGAGGCGTCCTCGCACCGCGACCGGGAAGAGCGGTCGGGACCACCGGAAGGTCGACGACCGGCGCCGTGCACCGCCGCATGCCTCGTACGCGGACGCCCGGCATGTCCGGACCGAGGGCGAGGTACCGCGCGAGCGGGTCGCGCGAGACGTCCGGCGGACAAGACGAGGGGCAGGCGAGCCTCCGACGGGCAGAAGGCTCGGAGAGGCGGCAGGCCGCTTCAGCTCATCTGCTGCTGCGCCGCGAGCATGCGCTGCCCGAGGCGTTCGACGACCGCCTGGAAGTTGCGGTCCTCCTGCATGCGCTTCTTGATCTTGGTGAGCCCGTAGATCACCGTCGTGTGGTCGCGGTTGCCGAAGAAGCGCCCGATCTCCTCGAGGCTGTGGTCGGTGTGGTGCCGCGAGAGGTACATCCCGAGCTGGCGGGTCAGACTGATGTGCGACACGCGGCTCTTGCCGGTGATGTCCCGCGGCGAGAGCGAGAACTCGCGCGCGATCACGTTCATCACGCAGTCGAGCGTGACCCGGCGCGGGCGGGGCCGCGGCACGCTGCTGAGCACCTCCTGCGCGACCGGGACCGAGATCTGGCGTCCGGTCAGGGTGGCGACGCCGAGCAGCTTGACGACCGCGCCCTCGAGCTCGCGCACGTTGGTGTCGATCGTCTCGGCGATGTACCGCGCGACTTCGTCGGGGATCTCGACGTTCCTGGCCTTCGCCTTGCGCTGCACGATCGCGTAGCGGGTCTCGTAGCACGGCGCTTCGAGCTGCGTGACCAGGCCCCACTTGAAGCGCGACACCAGCCGCTCCTCGAGCGTCGGGATCTCGAACGGCGCGCAGTCCGACGACATCACGACCTGGCGGTGCGAGTTGTACAGCGCGTTGAACGTGTGGAAGAACTCGTCTTGCGTGCGGTCCTTGTTCGCCAGGAACTGCACGTCGTCGACGACCAGCACGTCGACGCTGCGGTAGCGTTCACGGAAGGCGTCGAGCTTGCCGCCCTGCACCGCGTTGATGAACTGGTTGGTGAACTCTTCGCAGCTCAGGTAGGCGACCTGCTTCCCCGGGTGCCGGCGATGCACCGCGTGGCAGATGGCCTGCAGCAGGTGCGTCTTGCCCAGGCCGACGCCGCCGTGGATGAAGAAGGGGTTGTACGCCCGTCCCGGGTTCTCGCCGATCGCCAGCGCCGCGGCGTGGCTCAGGCGGTTGCACACGCCTACGACGTACGACTCGAACGTGTACGCGGGGTTGAGCGAGGTCGGCTTGATGAAGTTCTCGGGCGCGCGGCTCGGCTCGCTACGCTTCTCGCCCGTGCGCCGCTGCTCGGCCTCGTAGGAAGTGAGCGGCGGGGCTTCCTCGGTGATCTTGTCGAGCACGGCCTCGACGCTCGCGCGCCGCGCGGCGTCGCCGTCCGTCGGACGCATCGGATTGACGATCAGGCGGACGGCGCGTGCGTGACCGCCGACGTTCTGCACGGCGCGGCGCAGCTCGGCGAGGTGGTTGCGGGTCAGGAAGTCGCGCACGAAGCCGCTCGGAACGGCGAACACGACCTCCTTGTCGTTCAGCGACGCGAGGGTGAGGTGCTTGAACCAGGTGTCCAGCTTGTCGCGCCGGATCCTGGTCTCGAGGTCGGCGCGCACCAGCGCCGGAAAGTCATCGAGGTTCGGCGAGGAAGCGTCTGGCGACGCGAGAAGACCGGATGAGGCAGAGGATACACGGGGCTCCCTTTCCGTGGACATACTCCGAGCCTGCACTTGCTTGGGACGGGGTGGACGAGGCCGCTCGCCTGGCGACAGCGAGCCGTGCAAGGAGGCTGGCCTACATACCAGCTTCATCGAGCGATGCAACGTCGTCGTCGCCGGAAGTTCGACGACGCGCGCGCACCCGCGTCGCGCGTCGTGCGCGATCCTGCGCGCAAGTCTCCGACGTGCAACGTCTCGCGCGATCGTCGACGCGCGTCACGCGCGCTCGACGATTTCGATCGCCTCGCGCACGCGCCGCGCTGCCTCTTGCGCTCGATCGATCATGGCGACGCCCGCGAAGCTGAAGCGCACGCACCGGCGTGCCTCGGCTTCGTCGCGACCCATCGCACGCAACACGAGTGGCGGCAACGGTGATCCGGAGGCGCACGCCGCGCCGTGCGACGCGTCGACGCCGGCGAGGTCGATCGCGGGCAGCAGCGTGCGGCCGTCGCGCACGCAAGGGAATTCGATCATCGCGGTGTTCGGCAGGCTGCCGTCCAGCGGCGTGAGGCACGTGAACCGGCAGCTGCCGCGCGCCAACTCGGCGAGGAACGCGGCGCGTGCCTCGGACATCGCGCGCGCGCGTTGCTCGCGCTCCTGCACCGCGAGTTCGACGGTGAGCGCGGCGGCCGCGGCGAGCGCGACGCTCGTCGTACCCGAGCGCAGGCCGCGTTCTTGTCCGCCGCCGCCGAACAACGGGCGGAGCGTTGCCGCCGAACGCCGCACGACGAGCACGCCGATGCCCTTGGGTCCACCGGCCTTGTGCATCGACAGGGCCAGCGTGTCGGCGTAGCGGACCGCGTCGCTCAGGTCGACGCGCCCGAGCGTCTGGCTCGCATCGACGTGCAGCGCCGCACCCAGCCGATCGGCCGCGCGACGTGCGGCGGCGAGGTCGAGCACGCTGCCGACTTCGCTCTGCCCGTGTACGGCGCACACGACCGCCGCGGCGTGCACGTCCGACGGCACCATCTCGAAGCGCGTCCGTCCGACGGCGTCCACCGGCAGTTCGATCAGTCCGCGGCGGCGCGCGGGCTCGAGCACCGAGGCATGCTCGGCCGCGCTCGCGACCACGCCCAGCGCCGGATCGCCGAGGCCGAGCACGACCATGTTGTTCGCTTCGGTCCCGCCGGAAACGAAGACCACTTCGTCGGCAGCGACACCGATGCTGCGCGCGATCTGCGCGCGCGCGTCTTCGACGACCGCCCGTGCGCGGCGGCCTGAGGTGTGCGCGCTGCTCGGGTTCGCCGGATGCGCGGATTCGACCTCGACGTACCGCTCGAGCACGCGCGAGTCGATCGGAGTCGTCGCGTTGTGGTCGAGGTAGATCCGGTCGGAGGCGATCAATCCTTCAGCGCCTCGCGGTACACGTCGAGGTAGCGCGGCACGACGATGCTCTGCGCGAAGCAGCGTTCGGCGCGCTCGCGGCAGCGCTTGGAGTGCTCCCGGTGCAGGTCGGGATCCTCCAGGAAGCGCAGGGCCTGCCTGGCGAGCCCGTCGACGTCGCCCAGCGGGGCCATCGCTCCGGTGTCGCCGAGCGTGTCGGCGACACCGCCGACCTCCGTGCTGACGCACGGCACACCGCA
>DATGPD010000650.1:0-2329 GCA_035305285.1 Planctomycetota bacterium | reverse complement strand
CTACCTGACATGACCACCGCGACCCTCCATCTCGACATGACGATGTCGGAGATCCTGGAGCGCTTTCCCGGCGCACGCCGGGCGCTGTTCCAGAAGTACCACATCGGCGGCTGCCACTCGTGCGGCTTCCAGCCCACCGACAGCCTCCGCACCGTGCTCGCCAAGCACCAGGTGCAGGACACCGAGGCCGCGGTGCAGACGATCCTGGACTTCGACGCCATGGACAGGCGCATGCAGATCGCGCCCAAGGACGTCGTTGCGCTGCGCAAGGCGGATCCCAAGGTGCGCCTGATCGACGTGCGCACGGAGGAGGAGTGGGAGATCGCGCGCATCGAGGGCGCGGAGCTGCTGACCCAGGAGCTCTTCGACGAACTGCGCACCGCACCGAAGGACACGCCGATGGTGTTCGTGTGCCACTCCGGCAACCGCTCGCTCGACGCCGCCGCGTACTTCGCCGGGCACGGCTTCACCGCGGTGAAGTCGATGACCGGCGGCATCCTCGCGTGGTCGGACGAGGTCGACCCCAACGTCCCGAAGTACTGAGCGAGCCGGCGCGGCGCCCGGCCTTCGCGGTCGAGCGTCGCGCGTTCTCGCTCGCGCATCCGCGGCAGGCGCGCGCTCGCGCGCATCGTCGTTTTCCCGGGCAGAAGCCCGGGATGCACGGTGGTGAACCGCCGCGTTCGCCACACAGGGCGCAGGCGGTGACCCGCCCGCAGCGGCCGCCGCGTTTCTCGGGCGGCCATGGAGCGGAGCAGCAGCGGGCACTGCAGTGCGGTCCCGGGGGAACACCTGCGGACGCCAGGCCGCACCCGTAGGCGCGGCGGGAGCGCGCCCCGCTGGATGCGCCGGCAGAACCTCGTGCACCCCGACCACGGCGGCCGACCGCCCCACGGTTCGCCGCATCGCGAGACACTGCGGCAAACCTCGCTTCGCGAAACGCCGGCCTCGCTCGTTACAGTGCCCGCGCGCTCGCGCACCGAACCCATGGCCCATCTGCTCCCCTTCGTCTTCTCGTTCTCCTTGGTCGCCGCTCTCGCGGCCCAGTCCGACCGACGCCGGGAAGGGCGCAACGCGCCCGTGCCCGAGATCAAACTCGAGCACTTCGTGTACGAAGAGGTCGAGATGGAGTCGCCGAGCGTGCGGATGGGCGTCTACCTGCCCAGGGGACACGCCGACGAGGCGTCCGCCGACGAGCGCTATCCCTGGGTGGTGTGGCTGCACGGGCGCAACGAGAGCCACCACAAGTTCCATCGCGACGGCGGCGCACGCGTGCTCGACGAGCTGCGCGGCAAGGGCGAGATCCCCGAGCTGGTGTTCGTCGCGCTCACCCTCGGCAACCCGATCTACGTCGACACCGGCCGCGGCGTCGACCAGGAGAAGCTGATCACCGAGCGGTTGCCGGCGTTCCTCGCGGAGAAGTACCGCGTCAAGAACGAGCGCACCGCGCGCGCCGTGATGGGCGTCAGCATGGGCGGGTTCGGCGCGCTGAAGATCGCAATGCGCCATCCCGACCTGTTTGCGACGGTCGCGGCGCACTCCTCCGCCCTGATGCCCGCGGACCCGGAGAGCCTGCAGCCGCCGTACCAGCGCCAGGTGCAGCGCATGGTGGAGCGCGGCGGGCTCGACGCGGTGTTCGGCAACCCGATCGACAAGGAGAAGTGGGCGCAGCACATGCCGCTCGCGCTGGCCGCGTCGATGGACACCGAGGAGCTGAGCCGGCTCGCGATCTACTTCGACGCAGGCACCGAGGATCGCTACGGCTTCGGCCCGCCCAATCAGAAGCTGCACGAGGTGCTGAAGGAGCGCGGCGTGCCGCACGAGTTCGAGCTGGTGCAAGGCGGTGGGCACTCGTGGGGCAGCGGCTCGCTGCAGAAGCAGCTCGTGAAGTCGCTCACGTTCGTCGGCAAGCGCTTCGTCGCGGCCGAGGCCGCGAGCACCGGTACGGCGGCGCCCGCGGCCGGCGACAAGGCTTCCGCCGAAGCCGGCCGCTGACCGCCGGCGCCCCGGGCAAGGGGCGCCGGCGCCGCCGGGCATTGCCGCGCGCGGCCGCGCCCGCTTCACTGCCCGCATGGACTCCCTGGTCGTGCGTCCCTACGAGCCGGGGGACGAGCACGCCATCCTGCGCTCGTTCAACCTCGTGTTCGGCGAGATGGGCGGCGAGGGCTATGTCGACCGCGACCTCGCTGCCTGGCGGTGGGCGTACCTCGACAACCCCGCCGGGATGCGCGTCCACGTCGCGGTCGCTCCCGACGGCACGATCGCCGGCCACTACGCGGCGCTGCCGGTGCGCGCGGTGACCAGCGTCGGCCCCACGGTGTTCGCGCAGATC
>DATGPD010000649.1:0-5363 GCA_035305285.1 Planctomycetota bacterium | reverse complement strand
GCGGGAATGCACGCCGGGCGTGCGCCGCCTTGCGCGGCGCGCGGACCGGTGGACCATCGGCAGCCGATGACCGCGCCGACCGACCCGCCCGCCACGCGGCCGCCGGAGGCGGTGGTCACCTACTGCGGCAACGTCCATCCGGGCGAGTCGCTCGCCGAGTGGCTCGAAGGCCACGTGCGCGCGGCGGCGGGCGTCGCGCGCGCGAGCGCGACGGCCGGGCCCTTCCCGCTCGGCGTGTGGTGGCCGGCGCCGGTCGCGCGCGAGCTGGCTGCCGGCGGGGAGGCGCTCGCGTGCGCGCGCGCCGCGCTCGGTGCGCATCGGCTCGCGGTGGCGACCGCCAACGCGTTCCCGTACGGCGGCTTCCACGACGCGGTGGTCAAGACCGCGGTCTACCGGCCCGACTGGGCCGACCCGCGCCGCGCGACGTTCACCCTCGACGTCGCGCGCGCCGCGTGCGCGCTCGCCGCGCCCGGTGCCGTGGTTCCGATCTCGACCCTGCCGCTCGGCTTCGGCGGCGGCGACCAGGCCGCGATGCGGCGCAGCCTCGCGGAGGTTGCCGCACGGCTCGCGGCGCTCGAGGCGGAGACCGGCGTGTGCTGCGTGCTGGCACTGGAGCCCGAACCGGACTGCCTGGTGGAGACCGCGGCCCAGGCGCTCACGCTCATCCAGGACGTGCGCCGTACGCACGGCGAAACCGCGGCCGTGGTCCGCCACCTGGGCGTGTGCCTCGACCTCTGCCACCTCGCGGTGGTCGGCGAGGACGCGCTCGCGGCCCTCGCCGCCCTGCGCGCCGCCGGCGTGCCGGTACCCAAGGTGCAGGTGTCGAGTTGCCTGGAGGCGCGCGGTCCGTCCGGCCTCGAACGCCTGCTCGGCTGGGCCGAGCCGCGCTACCTGCACCAGACGAGCGCGGTGTTCGCGGACGGCGGGCGCGCGCGCGTGCTCGACCTGGACGAGGTGCGCGCGCGGAAAGCGGAGTTTGCCCGCGCGGAGCGCGTTCGGACCCACTTCCACGTCCCGGTGTTCTGGGACGAGGATGGCGAGCTGGGTTCGACCCGCCGCGAGGTCGAGCGGTTCCTCGCCGGCCTCACGCCGCCCTGGCCCTTGCTCGAGATCGAGACCTACACGTGGGGTGTTCTGCCTGGCCTCTCCGGGCGCGAAGAAGACCTGATCGCGGGCCTGGCCCGGGAGATCGCTTTCGTGCGCCAGCATCTCGCCCGGGCGGGCGCCTGACCGTAGACAGAGCTTCTCCCGTTCGATGATCGCCCTGCGCAACCTCGTGAAGACCTACCGCCGCGGTGAAGAGACCGTGGTCGCCTGCCAGGTCGACCGGCTCGACGTCGCCGCGGGCGAGCAGGTGGCCCTCGTCGGTCGCTCCGGCAGCGGGAAGTCGACGCTGCTCAACATGATCGCCGGCGTGCTGCTGCCCGACTCCGGCTCGGTGCAGGTCGACGGCGTCGAAGTGACGCGGCTCGGCGAAGCCGCGCGCGACCGGTTCCGCGGCCAGCGGATCGGCATGGTGTTCCAGACGTTCAACCTGCTGCAGCCGTTCACCGCGCTGGAGAACGTGCTGCTCGGCGCGCTGTTCGGTCGCGGCAGCGACGCGGCGGCGCGCGAGCGCGCGCTGGAACTGCTGCGCCGCGTGGGCCTCGGCGACCGCCTGCACCACCGGCCGGCGGAGCTCTCGGTGGGCCAGGCGCAGCGGGTCGCCCTGTGCCGCGCGCTGATCAACCAGCCGAAGCTGATCCTCGCCGACGAGCCGCTCGGCAACCAGGACCGCGCCACCGGGCGCGAGGCACTGGCCCTCTTGCTCGACCTCGCGCGCGAGCAGGGCAGCACGGTGGTGATGGTGACCCACGATCCGGAGAGCGCGAGCTTGATGCAGCGCACCATCGACCTGCAGGAGCTGAGGGCCGCGTCGTGAAGCTGTTCGCGATCAGTCTGCGCAACCTCCGGGTGCGCGCCGTCTCGACGACGTTGACCACGCTGTCGATCCTTGTCGGCACCGGTCTGCTCGCCGTGCTGTGGCTGCTGATCGCGCAGACCGAGAACCGCTACCGCGCGAGCATGGCGGGCTACGAAGCCGTGGTCGGGCCCAAGGAAGGCTCGCCGCTCGCGCTCGTCCTGAGCACGGTCTACAACCTCGGCGTCGCCCCGGGCGTCGTCCCGCTGTCGGTCTACCGCGAGCTGCGTGAGCGCCGCGAACTCCGCTACGTGATCCCCCAGGCGCGCGGCGACACCTACCTCGGCTTCCCGATCATCGGGACCACCGACGAGATGTTCGGCAAGTTCCGGCGGGGCGAGTACGGCCCGCTGGCGTTCACGGCCGGCCGACCGTTCCGCTTCGGTCCCGACGAGTTCCTGAAGTTCGCCGAGGATCTGGCCGCCGGGAAGATCCAGGTGGGCCATCACCACCATGACCATGACCATGATCATGATCACGACCACGATCACGACCATGACCATGACCACGCGCACGACCACGGTCCGCCCGCGGCTTGGCGCGAGGCGGTCATCGGCGCCGAGGTAGCGGCGCGCGGCGGGCTCGGCGTGGGCGACTGGATCACGTCGGTGCACGGTGCGAAGGACGATCCCGATCCGCACGTGCACGAGGAGAGCAAGTGCAAGGTCGTCGGCGTGCTCGCGCCCACGCGCACGCCCATCGACCGCTCGATCTTCATCCCGCTGTCGACGTTCTTGACCATGGACAAGCACGACGACGCGGTGCGGCAGAGTGGGGGCGAGGCGCAGGTGATGCTGACCGCTCTGGTCGTCGACCCGATCCCGCGCCTGGGAGCGGCGCACCTGCGGCGCGAGTTCCAGACGCGCGCCGACGCGCAGGCGGCGGTGACGACCTTCGAGGTCACCGAGCTGCTCCGTCTGGTCGGCAGCGCGACCGACGTGCTGCGCGTGGTGTCCTGGCTGGTGGTGATCGTGGCCGCGGTCGCGATCGCGGTCGCGCTCTACAACACGATGAACGAGCGTCGCCGGGAGATCGCGATCATGCGCGCCCTCGGGGCCCGGCGCGGGCAGATCCTGGCGATCGTCCTGCTGGAGGCGGTCGTCATCGCGGTCGTGGGGGCGGTGCTCGGCGTCCTGGCCTGCCACGCCGCCGCCTGGGCGCTGCGCGACGTCGTGCAGGAGCGCACCGGGGTGTTCGTCGACTGGGCCGCCTTCTCGCTGGACGAGCTGTGGCTTATCTTGGGGGTTGGCGTCCTCGGTGGCGTCGCGGGCATCCTGCCGGCAATCAAGGGCGCGCGGACGCAGGTGGCCGACAACCTTTCACCGACCTCGTGAGTGGCATCATGCGAATCGCGACCTCCTCCCTCTCGTCGCTGCTGGGTGGCGTGTTCCTCTTGCTGGTGGGCGTGGCTCCGGCCCAGGGGCCCGGCCCGCAGGTGCCGCCGGCGCGTCCGGCCGGGAGCCCGGTCGCCGAGAAGGCCGACCCGCAGACGCAGGACGGCAAGCAGAAGCCCGCGACTCCGGTGCAGCAGGTTCCCGGCAAGCCGGCCGACGCAAAGCCCGCGACGCCCGGCAAGCCGGCGACTCCGCCCGCGGAGGTCGGCAAGGAGGGCGAGCAGAACGAGGACGAGGAGATCCCCACGCCCACCCAGCTCCCCAAGGGCAACGACCCCGCCGACATCGCCGCGATGCAGAGCGCGCAGGCGATGCTGCGCGCCGAGGCGCGCCTCAAGCGGTTGCTGAAGGCCGGGGCGATCCCCGGGATCGAGAAGATCCTGACCTTCGAGGAGATCTCCAGCTGGCCCTACCAGGACGGGCTCAAGGGGATTCCGCCCGAGGTGAAGGCGATGGACGGCAAGTCCGTCCTGATGACCGGATTCATGCTCCCGATCGACGAGGTCGAGAACATGAAGGAGTTCCTGCTCGTGCAGTCGCTGTGGTCGTGCTGCTACGGGCAGCCACCGGACATCAACGGCATCGTGCGCGTGGTCATGAAGGGCAACAAGCGCATCGACTACAAGTACGACCCGATCAAGGTGACCGGTCAGTTCAAGGTCGTCGCGAGCTACGAAGACGGCTACTGCATCGACATCTACCAGCTGCACGCCGACGAGGTCGACGTCATCAAGTAGCCGCGGCTCGCCGGGCGCGCTCAGGGGATGGCGCGCCCCGGCCTGCTCGCCGCCGTCCGTGCTGCCTGCCGGCGCGCGGCGCTGAGCCGGCCGCCGCGCGTCCGCGCGAGGCTCGGATCGGGACCGCTGCGACCGGCGGCACGCCGGGGAGCGCCCGTCGGCCGGGCGGCAATTGAGGAGCGGGGGTGCCTCGTGCCGATAACACCGGAGTCGCATGCAGGTGCCCGCACCCAAGCTCCGTCTGCACCAGCTTCCGCTCGGCTACCGCCTGCTCGCCGTGATGCTCGGTGCGGCGCTGGTCGTTGCGCTGCTGGTGACTCTCGAGGTGGGCGAGCGCAACGCCCGCGACCAGGTGGCGGCGCAGCAAGCCGAGGCGGAGCGCTGCATCGGCCTGCTCGCCGACCGCGCCGCGCAACACCTCGCGGCCGGCGACGAGCTCCGCCTCGCGCTGGTCGCGACCGCGGCGAAGGACGTGCTCGGTTCGACCGCACGCGTGCGCGTGGTCGACGTCCGCGGCCGGCTGCGCTACGACAGCGACGCGCTGGACGGGCCGCGTAGCGACCGCGGCGCCGTCGAGGCGCCCGCCGTGCCGAGCTGGTCCGTGACCCGCGCGTGCGTGAGCGAAGGGCGGACGGTCGGCGAAGTGCGCGTGTCGCTGCCCGCCGTGCCGCGCTCGGTGACGTTCGCCTGGGGCCTGTTCGGGCTCGTGTTCCTCACCAGCTTGAGCCTCGTGTGCCTTGCGGTCGCGGTCTGCCACCACTGGCTCGCGCGGGTCGCAGAGGTCACGGAATCGATGCGCGCGCTCGCCAAGGGTGACCCGATCGGCGCGACCGACGTGGACGCCCCCGGCGTGCTCGGCGAACTGCAGAGCGCGATCGCGGAGGTCGCGCAGGTCATGCAGGTCGGCGTGGACGGCGTGCGCGAAACGGTGGTGGAGCTCGGTCTCGCGCTCGTCGACCAGGTCGAGCGGCGCGACCACACGCCGCCCGGCCACTGCGAGCGCACCGCCAAGTACGCGATGATGCTCGCCGAGCGCCTGTCGATGTGCGACGAGGACCGCCGCGACCTGCAGCTCGCCGCTCGCCTGCACGACGTCGGCAAGGTGGCGATCCGCTCCGCGATCCTCGACAAGACCGGACCGCTGACCGAGGAGGAACGCGCCACGCTGCGCCAGCATCCCGAGCGCGGTGCGAGCTACTTCGCCGGCGTGCCGCGCCTGCAACACGTCGCGCAGATCATCCGCCACCACCACGAGAAGTACGACGGCAGCGG
>DATGPD010000648.1:0-2027 GCA_035305285.1 Planctomycetota bacterium | reverse complement strand
AGTCACGGACCCCCTCCCGCTCGTCGTCCTCCGCGACGACGCCCGGCTCACCGCACGCGATCATGAGTCCCACGAAGATCGTGCCACTACGATTGGCACCAGAATCAAGCCAAGATTTCGCCATGGCGGCGAGCGTACCGTGTCTTCGCCCGAACGACACGAACCGCGAGCCAAGCTCGTTTCCGCGAGCCGCCTCGGCTCGCGGACGTTTCGTCCGCGAGCAACCTGCGAGCTCACGCGAACACGTGGATGAACCTGTTCGGGGCCTCACGCGATTCAACACCATCGCGGGGATCCGGTCCCCGTGGGCCAGACGGGAGGGCGCCGCGTCACGGCCGCGTCCACGCTTCGATCGCCGCCCAATCGACGTGCCGTCGCACGTGCTCCGCGAAGCGGTCGAGCTCGGCGTCGATCCAAGCCGCACGCGATCCACCCGCGTCCTGCCACGCCGCTCCGGGGGCGACCCAATCGAGGAATCGCGCCCGAAAGCACGCATCGTCGAATACGCCGTGCAAATAGGTCGCCCAGACCCGGTCCTGGCGAATGCCATCCCGCGTGCCGTCGTCGAGACACAACAATGCCTCTCCGGACGCTTCGGTCCGCCCGCAATGGATCTCGTATCCTTCCACCGGCACGCCTTCGCGCACCATTCGCGCGGTGATGCGGCGCACGATCTTCTCGGGCGAAAACATCGTCGTCGCCGGAACGAGCCCGAGCCCCTCGGTACGCGGCACGACACTCTCCACGCCGTGTTCGTCGACGATGGCCGCGCCGAGCATTTGATATCCGCCGCAGATCCCGAGCACGTTTCCGCCGCGGGCGGCGTACGCGAGCAGACGCTGGGCCACGCCCGTCTCCCGCAGCCACTGCAAGTCGGCGACGACGCTCTTGCTTCCAGGGACGATCACCGCGGCGTAGTCCGAGAGATCGCGCGGACGATAGAGATAGTGCACGGCCACGCCCTCGACCCGCGCCAGGGCATCGAAGTCGGTGAAGTTCGAAATGTGTGGCAGACGCAACACACCGATGCGGACGCGCTCGGCGTCGGTGCCCACGGGCGGATCGACGACGGTCGCCACGGGCACGGCGTCTTCGGAATCGAGGTCGAGACCATAGAGGTACGGGACCACGCCGAGCACGGGCACGCCGGTGCGCGCCTCCAAGAACCGCACGCCTTCGTCGAACAACCGCAGATCGCCGCGGAACTTGTTGATGAGGACGCCACGCACGCGCGCGCGATCCTCGGGGGGCATGACCTCGAGGCTGCCGACGATCTGCGCGAACACGCCTCCGCGATCGATGTCGGCGACGAGGATCACGTGGGCGCCGGCGTGATGCGCCGCGGGGAAGTTGACGAACTCGCGCGCACGCAGGTTGACCTCCGCACACGAGCCGGCGCCTTCGAGCACGACGACGTCGTGCGTGGCCATCAGACGGTCGAGGCTGGCGTACGCAGCGTCACGCAAGCGCTCGGTGGAACGGAAATACTCCATCGCACGGGAGCGCCCGACGACCTGGCCGTGCAAGACGATCTGGCTGAGGTCGTCGGCGCTCGGCTTGAGCAGCACGGGATTGTGATGGACGGACGGCTCCACGCGGCAAGCGACGGCTTGCACGTATTGGGCGCGCCCGATCTCGCCGCCGTCGGCGGTGACGTACGCGTTGTTCGACATGTTCTGCGCCTTGAACGGCGCGACGCGGCGTCCGGCGTCGGAGAACAGGCGACCGAGCGCGGCACACAGGAGGCTCTTGCCGACGTCGGAGGCGGTGCCGAGCACGGCGACGTGGGCGTCGAATCGAGGCGAGGGCATGGCGCGTCGGCCTCGCGTCTACCAGAGCCCTGCGGCGCTGGCCAGCACGAGGTCGCGCGCTTTACCCACGCGGGTGATGCTCAGGTGTTCATCAGCCCGGGCAGCGGATCGCCGATCGCGTCGAGGTCGTAGTCGACGGGCCAGGCGTCGGGATCCCTGCCGCTCGTGTCGGTGGAGCCGTAGCCGCGCTGCCCACCGCGTTCGTAGTCGTCCGGA
>DATGPD010000647.1:0-6326 GCA_035305285.1 Planctomycetota bacterium | reverse complement strand
GATCGACAACGCGAGCCACGGTCCCTGCAAGAGGTCCGCGAGCCGCTGGTTCCGATCCTGCGGTTCCGTGTGTTCGTCCGCTTCGAAGGCCGTGTCCTCGGCGAGCGGAGCTGCGACCGCCTTCTTCCTGGTGGCCTTCTTCGACGACTTCTTCTGGGCCATCGCTCTTCCTTCTAGCGCACCTCGTACGGCGCCGTGATCCGGTCGACCTCGTAGAAGAGCCGCGCGTGCGCGGCGAGACGCTCGTGCAACACCTCGAGTTCGCGGCGCGCGGCAGCGAGTTCCGACGCGAGGTGCGCGCGAGCGTCCACGCCTTCCGGAGTCTCCGCGAGCTTGAAGTCCGGCTTGTCGCGGCCGGCTGTGAGGTTCGCGATGGTCGTGAGGAGACCGCCGCGATAGCGGGACACTTGCCAGTAGCTCGGAGAGCCCGCGCGCAGCTCCTTACCGCGCCGCTCCGTGATCTTCCCCTCGCTGTCGTAGAAGTGGACCGGCAGGACCGCGGGGACGACCGCCGCGACCTGGTTCAGCTCCTCGAGCAGCCGGCGAGCTCGATCGTTGCCCTCGCCCGCCATCTTTTCGAGTGCGCGCGCCGCGGTCTGCATGCGTGCGTTCGACGTGAGTTGCGCGTCAGCCGTGTCGGGCAGCGCGGGCGATGCGCCGTAATTGACGACGGCGTAGGTCGGGACCGGCGGACCGAGGGCGCCACCCTCTCCCATCGCGGCGTCGAACCCCAGGTAGCCGATCACGAGCGGGCGCGGGAACGTCTCCGCCATCGAGACCGAGCGCGCGGACGCGGCGGTGATCTGGAACGTCGCTCCGGCGCCGGTGCTCGAACCGGTCAGAGCCTTCTCGATTGCCTTGTTGAGCGCTTCCAGGTTCGCCCCGTACGCCTTGACCGCCGCCTCCGAATCCGTGCTCTCCGCGCGTTCGGGAATCAACAGCTCGACCGGCTTCGGAACGCCCGCCTGTACGCCCGCGCCGCGCGCCTCCTGGCTCTCGATCGTCACGGCCACGCGCCCGACGAGGTAGACGCGGGTCACGACGCGCAGGTAGTTCGTGCGCTTCTCGTTCGAGGCGAAGCTCGCGAGCAGGTCGCGGTTCTTGCGCGCCCACTCCTCCAGTTGTCGGTACAGACTCGCGATGTCCGTCCCGTACGTGCGCGCGTCCGCGAGGGTCACTGTGCCGTACGCGCTCTGCGCGCCGAGGAGCGACAGCCCGACGGGCACGCCCTGGATCGGGAGCGCGCCACTGAGGCCGTAGCCGCTCTTCACCTGGAAGGAGTACGTCGGGAACGCCGCGCGCGGCGCGCGGCTCCACGCGACCGAGTCCGTGAGCCAGACCTTCGGCGGCTGTGACGCCTGCGGGAGGTCGAAGCTCCGGTCGTAGAACTGCTCGTACCCGTCGGGGTCGAGGCGCGCGACGTGGTTGTCGAGCGGAAGGTAGCCCGTCTCCTGCCAGGCTTGCTGCTGCTGGTCGATCGGCGTTTGCACGAGGAACACGTCGCCGGGGAAGAGGTCCTCCGTCAGCGGGTAGATAGGCATCACCTGGCTGGCGCGGACGACGTAGCTCCAGTCCTTCGCGACGTCCTCGAGCTGTTCCAGCTTCGTGGCGGTGGTGGAGCAGGCCTGGAGGGCGAGCAGAGTGAGGCAGGCGGTGGACGAAAGGAGGCGCTTCATCGGCGTCGATCAGGCGGGAAGGCGTCGCACACTGTGCCCGTTCGTTTCGCGCGCCGCGCGCGATGGCGGACGAGCGCCGCGACAGTCGGGTTCTCTCGAAACTCCCGGCGGGCGTTGTGTCGGACGCTAACGAGTCCCGCGGCGAACGGTCAATACCGGCAAGTGTGAGCCTGAGAGACGCCGTGCGATGACGGCGACGCAGCCGTTGCCGGCTCCCGCAGGACGTCGTGGTCAGGTGCCATTTCACGACGTGGGCTCCTTCCCTTCACGCGAGGCGAGTTCGTGTCGAACGTCGGGACCGTCTCGCCGCGCTGCCGGCGCGCGAGGGGAGAGGCTCGACGGGACGCTGCGAAGCCACGGCCGTCCACGTCGTCGTGCTGCTCGAAGGCAACCGAGCCGATGGTCCATCGGCGCGCGGCCTTCCCGCCTCCAGTGCTCGTGCGGATCGCCGATGCACTCGCGCACGTGGTACGGCCTGGCCGGCCCTGGTGCTTCCCCGCGCCGAGGACCGTGCTGGTTGCTGGTCTCCGTCGCGGTGAAGAAGTCGCGCGCGCGCGCCGCGCTCCACGAGCGGACCGAGTTGCCGGGCGAGCAGGCTCGGTCGTGACTCGCGCGGAGCCCGGCGCGCGGCTCAGTCGGGGTGCGAGCGCATGCCGGCCGTCCGGCCGACACGCGTCACCGGCCGCGTGCTCGGTGCCCACGACGCGCCGAATCCCGTCGGCCCGAGGTGCACTGGACGTGCCCCGGCTCGCGCGCGATCGGCTTCCACGACGTGGCGCGCCGCGCGATCGCCGACTCCGGCGCCACCACCGACGGCAGGCAGACCGAGATCGGGACCCCGGGCCACGGGCGTTCGAGTCGGGTTCGCATCGCGAACGCGGCGAAGATGACGATGGTCGACGCAGCAGCGGCGCGGGAACGCGCGCTACGCTTCGCGCGAGCGAGGGGTGACACCATGGCCGACCCCGTGACCTTTCCCGGCAAGCCATCCGTCATCGTCCGCATCCCGACGCCGATCTGGCTCGTCGGCATGATCGTCCTCGCGTTGTTGCTCGGCGAGGCGTTGCAGCCTGCCGTCGTGCTGCAACAGCGGCCGGTGGGCATCGCCGTGCTGCTCGCCGGCTTCCTCTGGGCGGTTGGGCAATCCTGACGTTCCGTCGGCACCGCGCGGAGATCCTGCCTTCCTCGACCGTGCACTCCGCGTTCGTCACCGGCGGTCCGTTCCGCTGGTCGCGCAATCCGATGTACCTCGGCGCGATCGCCATGGCGGTGGGCGTCGCGCTGATCGTCGGCACGTGGCCGGCGTGGCTCGTGCCCGTGGTGCTGTTCGTGCTGCAGAACTTCGCCATCATCCCCTTCGAGGAGCGCAGCATGAGGCACACGTTCGGCGCGGAGTTCGACGCGTATTGCGCGCGCGTCCGCCGGTGGATCGGATCGGCCCGATCGCGGTAGCCGCTGCCGGCGCGCATCGCGCGCGCATCGAAGGAGCCTTCGAGGGCAGCACGGCGAGGCACGCCGGAGCCTGCAGGTTCCCGCGAGCCTCGCCTGGACCGAGGCACGATCGCGCCGGGTTCCGGGGCCGGGCGTACCGGTGCGCCCCGGGGTCGAGCGGACTTTCGTAAGCCGCTACCTGGCAATCTCCTGCGGTGCACTCGGCGGGGGCAGTGACGTCGTGGGCTCCGAGCGCGTGCACCTGACCACCGGCGGCCCGAGGCACTACGCTGAGGTCGTGGTGAAGGATGGCTGCAGCGGCGCGTTCGTGGAGTTCGCGTTCTCGGGGTTGCTCGACCGTGCCCTGAACACACACGGGCTCCGGCGGGGGCGCGGACCGCGCGCGGACGCACGGGGGATTGGCCCTGCTGGCGATTGCCCCTGGCCGTGGCGGGGACGATCCGTACGCGGTCGAGCACGTGCGCGGCGATGTCGTGCGTCAGGTCGGTGATGCGGTACGTGTGGCTCCTGCTCGCGTGCCTCGCCGTCACGGGCGTCGGCTATGCGCCTTCGCTCGACGCGTTCTGGACCTCGGACGATTTCGCGGTGCTGCACCTGCACCAGCTCGCGGGCTCCTGGATCCAGTGCATCGCGGTGCCGAAGGGTGCGCCGTTCTTCCGACCGCTGATGAGCGCGTCGCTGTGTCTGGACGAGGGCCTGTTCGGTCGCGTGCCCCTGGCGTTCCGCGCGCACAGCGTGCTGCTCCTGGCGCTGAGTGCCTGGGGCCTCGGCTGGCTGGTGGCTGCGCTGACCAACCGCTTCGCTGCCGGCGTCGCGGCAGCGATGTTCTACGCGGTCTGTCCGCTGCACCACGAAGCCGTGTCCTGGGTGGCGGCTCGCGGCCATGGCCTGGGGGCATTCTTCGTCGTGCTGATGGCGGTTGCGGCGCTCGTCTGGCTGCGCCGCGGCGGCATCGGCTGGCTCGCGGCAGCGCTCGCGGCGGGCGCGTGCTCCTTGCTCGCCGTGGAGGCGGCCGCGCCGCTCGTCCTCTGCATCCCCCTCGCCTGGGCGTTCCTCGGGGAAGGCACGCGCGGGCGCCGGCGCGGGCTCGGCGTCGCGGCCGTCGCGTTGCTGGCTGCCTACGCAACCGTGCGCACGGTGGTGATCGGCGGGATCGGCGGTTACCACGCGGCCGACGGCACGAACGTGCACATGCTGGTGTCGCTGGGGCGGATGGTTCGCTACACCGGCCTGGTACTCGCGCACTTGCTGGTGCCGGGACCGTGGTGTGGAGCGCATGGGGCATGGGGAGCCTCGGCGACCGCGGTGGCGACGGCGGCGAACGTGGCGCTGCTGGTCGCGGTGCCGTGGCGTCCGCCGGCGCTGCGTCTCGCGGCGGGTGTCGCCTGCCTGCTCTTCCTTTCCCTGTGTCTGGCGGTGACCTGGGCGCGGCTCGATGCCAACCTCGCCGGCAGCCGCCTCCTCCATCTGCCGTTGCTTGTGGCGGCGGCCGGCCTCGGTGCGTGCTTCGGTGGTGCGTGGTCCGCGGACGGGTGGCGGCGGTGGCTCGCGACTGCGGCGGTGGTCGTCGGCATCGCCGCGCAACTGCCGCTCCTGCGGCAGGTCAACGGCTGGTGGGGTGAGGCCGGCGGACTCGTGCAGGCGATGCTCGCCGGCATCGGCAGCGAGGCCCGCGCCCGCGGCGCGCACACCGTCATGGTGCACGGCGTGCCCGTGAAGCACCACGGCGCGGAGGTCGCGGGGCGCGGGCTGGAAGGCGCGGTCATCCTGTTCGTCGATCCCGGCCTCACGTTGCACGTGATCCCGGATCCGGCGGCGTGGCAGTACGTGCTCTCCGTGCACCGTGCCGAGGGAGCGGAAAAGGAAGGTGTCCTGGTCGGCGAGTGGCGCGCCGACGAACGCCGATGGAACTGGCGTTGAGCGTCGGCAGAGGACGAGCAAGCAAGGTGTCCGGCGCCGACCTGCGTCGCCGGCGGCGACCCGAGCGAACCGGGCGCGGATCGCGTAGCGGCTTCAGTCGCCCGGCGAGAACCAGCGCCGCGCGAGCCATGCGATCCCGGTCAACGCGATCGACACGAGGATCATCGACGTGATCGGGATGTAGACGCGTACCGATTCGCCCTCGAGGCGAACGTCGCCGGGAAGGCGGCCGAACCAGGACAACGCTCCGGTCCAGATGAGCACGCCGAGCAGGGCGATCGCGAGGCCGAGGACGACGAGCAGGGGGCCGGCACTGGGCATCGTCAGCGGGTTCGAGCGGAAGGGCAGGCGTGAACCGACGGTGACTCGCAGGAGCCCTTCGATCTCGCCTGCTCGTTAGGTAGAGGGATAGTTCGAAGGGCGCGGCAGCGGGAGAGGTCGGTGGACGCGATCCGCCCGACGCGCGTCGGCACGGGTTGTTCTGGCGCGTCGGCCGCGGTCGCGCCCGCGGTCGGTCGGTCGACCCGGCGTGCGCGCCGGCGATGCAGGCCGCGCGGCAGCAAGCCGGGGTTCATGGTGGCCGGTGCGTGGTCTACGCTTCTGCGGCCCCGCGAAAGGCTTGCCGTGCAGCACCCATCCGATTCCTCACCTGCTCCGGCCGAGGGGGCATCACCGAGAGGGCCTGCTCCGGGCGTTCCCGGGACTGCGCCTGCGGGTGCGTCGGATCCGGCGTTGCACCCGTTCCTCGCGCGGATGCGCCGCGACTGGGACGCACGCGCCCGCGAGAACGCCAGGGAGGTGATCGCCACCGGGATGGCGGACCCCTACATGTTCGCGCTGAGCGGGCTGCACGACGCGCACACGATCCTGCACGACGTGTTCCACCTGCTGTCCGCGGACAGCGTCGTGCTCGAGATCGGTTGCGGCATCGGCCGCATTCTGACCTACCTCGCGCACGTGTTCCGCCGCGTGATCGGTATCGACGTGTCGCCGGAGATGATCGCGCGGTCCAAGGACTTCCTGTCCATGCACCGCAACGTCGAGACGCTGGTCGGCGACGGCTGCACCCTGGCGCCGCTGGCCGACGACAGCGTCGACTTCGCCTTCAGCTACGTGGTGTTCCAGCACATCCCGAGCAAGGAGGTGATCCGCAGCTACGTGCGCGAAGTCCGGCGCGTGCTCCGTCCCGGCGGCGTGTTCAAGTTCCTGGTCAAGCACACTCCCTGGCGCACCGACGGCCACGTCGACACCTGGCATGGCGTCGACGTCGACGAGCGC
>DATGPD010000646.1:0-6626 GCA_035305285.1 Planctomycetota bacterium | reverse complement strand
GTCCTCATCCTCCTCGGCCGACCCGGTTTGCGCCGCCTTCTTCTCGTCCATCCACTTTCCGGTGTCGTAGCACACCATCTCGCGGTCGACCGGGTTGTAGTACGCCGCCGCCGACGGAACCTTGCCGTAGGCGACGAAGCTCTCGCGGTCCTTGAACAGCTTGATCGGGAACTGCTTCAGCGCGCGGTCGGTGGGGAACAGCTTGGTGTACACCTTGAGCATCGCCTCCATGTGCCGGCCGAGCCGCTCCGCCTTCTCCAGCCCGCACTGCGACTGCACCTGGTAATGCGGCGTCTCGTGGATGATCCAGCCCTCCGGAGCGTGACGCTTTTGCCACGGGCCCGGCTTGATGTCCTGGTGCTGGGCGGGGGGTGCGCCGACGAACGGGAGGGCGGCGAGGAACGAGAGTACGAAACGCTGCATCGTGTCCTGAAGAGTCGTATCCGGGCGGGTGCGAGAGCTTAGCAGGGCTGCCGCCGCGCGGGCCGAAGAAGCGCCGGCCCGACGCCGGGACCGCGCGCACCGCTCCGGTCTCGGCAAGTTGCCCGAGCCCGCGTGCAGCGCGCGGCGGACGATCTCATGGTTGCCGCGGGACGCGGCGGGGGACTACAAACGTCGCATGACCACCGCTCCGCAGCCCGCTCGGCTGACGAACTACGCCAGCTGCGCGGGTTGAGCATCGAAGCTGCCGGCGGGGAGCCTCGGGCAGGTTCTCCACAAGCTCGTGCAGGCGCCGCATGCCGATCTCCTCGCCGGCACCGCCGGGTTCGAGGACGCGGGGGTGTTCCGTCTCGACCCGGAGCGCGCGCTCGTGCAGACGGTCGATTTCTTTCCGCCGATCGTCGATGACCCGCGCTGGTTCGGGCGCATCGCGGCGGCGAACTCACTGTCCGACGTCTACGCGATGGGCGGTCGGGCGCTGACGGCGATGAACATCGTCGGTTGGCCGCGCGACCTCGACGTAGAGATCCTGGGCGAGATCCTCGCCGGCGGGCTCGAGAAGGTCGTCGAGGCCGGCGCCGTGCTGTGCGGCGGGCACACGGTCAACGACAGTGAGATCAAGTACGGCCTGTCGGTCACCGGGATCGTCCACCCGGAGCGCTGGTGGCCGAATTCGGGGGCGCGCGCCGGCGACGTGCTGTTCCTCACCAAGCCGGTCGGCATGGGGCCGATCGCGACCGCGATCAAGAAGGGGCGGGCGAGCGCGGCGGTGGCGCAGCGCGCGATGGAGCTGATGGCGACCCTCAATCGGGCCGCGTGCGAGGCGATGGCCGATCAGCCGGTGCACGGCGCGACCGACGTCACCGGGTTCGGCCTCGTCGGCCACGCGCACGAGATGGCGGCCGGCGCGGGGCTCACCCTGCGCCTGCAAGCCGGGGCGATCCCGATCGCCGAAGGCGCGCTCGACCTCGCGCGCGAAGGGATCTACTCCGGCGGGAGCAAGCGCGAGCGCGGCTACCTGGAGGGGCAGGTGGAGCTGGCCGCGGACCTCGACGAGGCGCTGGCCGCGGTGCTGTTCGACGCCGAGACCTCGGGCGGTCTCCTGCTCGCGGTGCCCGCGGCGGCGGCGGCGCGCGTGGAACAGCGCCTGCGTGATGCCGGTGCACCGTGCGCCGCGTGCATCGGTGAGTTCGGCCCGCGCGGGGCGCACGCGATCGTCATCACGCGGTGAGCCGGCGCGCGGCGTGCCGGAGCCGGGCGCGATGCCCGAAGGAGGTCGGGCGCGGCGACCGCGCTCAGCCCTTCAGTCCGAGCAGGGCGCGCGCCTCGGCGGAAAGCTCGATCGGCGTGGCGTCGCCCTGCTGGCGCAGGGTGACGTCGAACTCGGTGAGCGAGATCTTCCTGGTCAGCTTGCGCACCGGCAGGCCCTTGCGGAACTGCAGCGGGGCGCCGGCGGCGTCCTCGTTCTCGTCCTCGGCCTCCTCTTCCTCGTCGGCCTCGTCGAACTCGCCGCCGCCCTGCACCTGGATCCGCACGTTGCCCGGCAGGGTCGACTTCACGTACGCCCGGCTCTGGAGGCGCACGACGTGTCCGGTCGCGGCATCCACCGAGATCGCGATGTCGAGCGTGACCTGCGGCTTGGGCAGCAGGTCCGTCGCGCCGCCGAGCGCCACCATCGCGCGCGGGCCCGCGGTGCGCGGCATGAACCCGGCGAACAGCAGCTCGTCGGCCGCGGCGCCGGCCAGCGTGATCGTGTAGACGGTGACGTCCGCGTCGCGCACCTTGCCCGGTTCCGCGTGCACGACCGCGCGGTCCTTCGCGGGCAGGTCGGCGAGCAGGCCGACCATCTGCAGCGGGTCCGCGACGAACGGCAACGGGCGGCCATCGGCGAGGCAGTTGCGGCGCAACTTCCACGCGCCCCCGCCTTGCCGGGCCAGCATCCGGCCGCCGGCCAGCAGCACCTCGTCCTCGTCGTAACCGATGCTCGCGAGCAGCAGGTCGCCCGCACGACGCCCGTTGACCTGCACGTCGTCCTTCGGCGGGATCGGCAGGCCGCGCAGCAGCGCCTCGTCGGTGGACTCGATCGACTGGAACGCCACGGCGTCGAGGGCACGTGTCCTGGCCAGCGCCTCCTGGAGTCGCTCGCTCGCCTGGGCAAGGTCGACTTCTTGGGCGGGCAGCGCGCAGGCGAGCACGAGCGGAGCGAGGCGGGCGGTGATGCGATGCATGAGGGGTTCCCTTGCGTTGCGTCGGAGAGCGGGCGGACGGCGCCGAGCGGGCGTTCAGCCCGGAAAGGCGGGCGACGACGGGCAGGCGGGGCGGCGACTCCGCCGTGCGGCGACATTCCGGGGAGCGGCGTCGGCGCCGTGCCCCGGCGGGCTTCACGGCGCGGGCGGCGGTTCGTCCGTTCCCGGGGCGGGGTCGGGCACCCCGTCGTCCTGCGCCGTGCCGTCGATCACGTCATCGCCGACTTCGCCTTCGTCCGGCGGCGCATCGCTGCGTTGCTCGCGGAGCTGCTTGAGGATCTGCTGGACGCGCAGCTCGCCGACGATGCTCTCGTCGTAGACGAACGAGACCTGTGGCACGGTGCGGGTGTGCAGGATCGCCGCGATCTCGCGACGCACGAACCCGCGGGCGTGCGCCAGGGCGCGCTCGTTGAGGCGGCGCTTCTTCTCGTCGCCGAACACGCTCCAGAAGACCTGACAGGTGGTCAACTCGCGGTCGAGCTTGACGCGGGTGATCGTCAGCAGGCCGAGGCGCGGATCGGCCATGTCCTGGGTCACGAGCTTGGCGACCCGTTCCTGGATCAGCGACTCCAGGCGGCTGATTCGGCGCGGCTGCATCGGCGCCTCAGTCCTCGTGGTCCAGGGTCGGCGAGAAGATCTCGAGCTGGTGGTCGGACAGCCGCGCGTCGCGCCAGTCCTGCAGCTCGTTGAGCAGCTTGTCGAGCGCGCCGTTGATGTAGGCGACGTCGTTGCCGGCCATCGTCGCGGCCAGGGTGGCGAGGGTCAGGTTGTCGAGGTCGTCGATCTCGGAGATCGATACGTTGAACGTGCGCCGGACCTGTTCCTTCAGGCTCTGCACGACGCGACGCTTGTCCTTGAGCGAAGTCGCCCAAGGGATCTCCATGCAGAACTGGAGGACGCCGATGTGCAGCACGGGGCGGGGGCGCGGTCAGGAGAGCGTGCGCTTGACCAGGGTGACCTCGTAGAACTCGAGCTTGTCGCCGACCTTGATGTCCTCCCAGTCCTTGAGCGTCAGGCCGCACTCGAAGCCGGCCTTGACCTCGCGCACGTCGTCCTTTTCGCGCCGCAGGCTCGCGACCTGCCCGGTGTAGAGCAGCTTGCCGTCGCGCGACAACCGCACCTTGCTGTTACGGAACACCGAGCCCTCGGTGACGTAGCAGCCCGCGATCGTGCCGAACCGGCTCGACTTGAAGATCGCGCGCACCTCGGCGAAGCCCTGGTTCTTCTCGACCTGGGTCGGCGCGAGCGTGCCCTCCATCACCTTCTTGATGTCGTCGATGAGGTCGTAGATGACCTCGTAGAGGCGGATGTCCACCCCGGCGCGCTCGGCGTGTTGCCGCGCGGTCGCCTCCGGCGCGGTGTGGAACCCGACGATGATCGCGCCGCCCGCCTCGGCGAGGGAGACGTCGCTGTCGGTGATCCCGCCGAGCCCGGCGTGGATGATGTTCACCTTGACCTCGTCGTTGTTGAGGTCGGTGAGGCACTTCTTGATGGGCTCGAGCGAGCCGGTCACGTCGGCCTTGACGATGATCTTGATCTCGTTGGCCTTCTGCGCGGCGAGGTGCGCCGACAGGTTCTCCTGGGTGATCGCCGCCGAGCTGCGCTGCGCGAGCTGCAGTGCGCGGGCGCGCCGCTCGCGCTCCTCGGCGACCTCGCGCGCCTTCTTGGCGTCGGAGACGACGTAGAACTTCTCGCCCGGTTCGGGCGCGGTGTCGATGCCGAGCAGGGTCACCGGCGTACCCGGACCGGCCTCCTTGACCGGACGGCCGTGGTCGTCGATCAGGCCGCGGACGCGGGCGACGCTGTTGCCGCACAGGACGTGGTCGCGCACGCGCAGGGTGCCGTCCATCACCAGGACGTTGAGCACGACGCCCTCGCGCGACGACTGCTTGGACTCGATGACCACCCCGGTGCCGGGCGCGCTCGGGCGCGCGCGCAGCTCCTTGAGGTGGGCCTGCAGCATGATCTTCTCGACCAGGTCATCGAGCCCGGCGCCGGTCAGCGCCGACACCTGCGCGACCTGCGTGTCGCCGCCCCATTCCTCCGGCTGCAGCCCCTTGACCGCGAGCTGCTGCATCACCTGCATGGGGTTGGCGCCCGGCTTGTCGCACTTGTTGATCGCGACGACGACATCGACGCCGGCGTCCTTGGCGTGCGCGATCGCTTCCTCGGTCTGCGGCATCACGCCGTCGTCGGCGGCGACGACCAGGACGACGATGTCGGTGAGGCGCGCGCCGCGCGCGCGCATCGCGGTGAACGCCGCGTGACCCGGGGTGTCGAGCACGACGAACTGCGCACCCGAGTGGTGGGTCACCTTGTAGGCGCCGATGTGCTGTGTGATGCCGCCCGATTCGTGCGCGGCGACGTCGCTCTTGCGCAGGGCGTCGAGCAGCGAGGTCTTGCCGTGGTCGACATGGCCCATGAACGTGACCACCGGCGGGCGCTCGACGGTCTCGGCGTCGGCGGCCTCCGTGTCGAGCGCCTGCAGCAGCTCGGCCTCGGCCTCCTTCGGCTCGACGATCTTGATGTTGCGGTCGCGCTGCAGGCCGATCAGCTCGACCTCCTCGGCGGTGAGGAACGAGTTGATCGTCTTGCCCTTGATGTTGAGCTTGAAGTTGAGGTCGGCGAGCAGCTCGGTCACCTTGATGCCGAGCGCCTCGGACAGTGCCTTCACCGACACCGGCGGCTGGATCTCGACCACCCGGTTCGGGTCGAGCACCGCCGGGCCGCCGCTGCGCCGTCCGGACGGACCCTTGCCGGAGCGCGGCGGGGGCGCGAAGCCCTTGCCGCGCGGGCGCATGCCCGGGCGCTGCGTGTTCTGGAGCGCCATGCGGCGCAGACGCGCCGCGGCGCCGCCGGCCTTGTCGGCGGCGGGGGCGGAGCGGGTCTTCGCGTCACGGATCTGCTCGGGACGCAGCTCGATGCGGCCGACGACCTGCGCCTTCGCCTGCGGTACGAGCAACCGCTTCACGTGCGGTGCCGGCGCCGGCGCGCCGGCGGGCGCGGACGGGGCTGCCTGGGCGGCCGCGGGAGCGGCCGGCTCCGCGCGCGGCGGAGCAGTCGGCGCCGGCGCAGGCGCCGGCGTCGGCTCGGGTGCGGTGCGCGCGGCCGGGGCGGGCTCGGCTGCGGGTGCCTGCGCTTCGGCGGCGGGGCGCGCCGGCGGAGCCGGCGGCGCGGGTGCCTGGGCGACCGGCTCGGGCGTGGGCGGCGGGACGAGGACCTTCTTCTCCGGCTTCTCCGCCGGCGGCGGGGTCTCGACCCGCGGCGGCGGGGGCGTCGCGACGGTCGCCGCGGGCGGCGGCGGCTCCGGCAGCGGCTTCTTCTTGGGCGGCTGCGCGACCGGCGGCGGAAGGGTCTTCTTCTTGAGCGGGACGCCGGGCTCGGCCTCCGTGCCTGCGGCGGCTTCGGTCGTCTGGCTCGCGGCCGAGGTGCGGACCAGGCCCTGCGCCTCGAGCCGGGCGACGACCTGGAGCTGGTCGGCGGTGTCGAGCACCGCCATGTGCGACTTCACGTTGTCGAATCCGAGAGAGCGGAGCAGCTCCGCCATCTTCGGACCCGCCATGCCGTAGTCCTTGGCCAGCTCGTAAACGCGTACTTTGCTCAAGAAAGCTCCTGTAGATCCTCAGCCTGCCGTGCTCGCCGAATCGGTCCGGTCGGCGCCGTCGGTGTCGTCGGTGCCGGTCGCGGGCGGTTCGCCGGTTGCGCCCGGCGCGGGCGGCTCCGGTTCGTCGGTGCCGCTCTCGCCGCCGCCAGCATACTCCGTAGGCGCTTCGCCTTCCGCCTCGGTAGGCGCTTCGCCTTCCGCCGCCGGCTCGCCGTCCGCGCCTTCACCGCCGGCCGCCGCGGCATCCTCCTCGGCGATCGACTTCTCCAGCTCGGCCCGGGTCATTATGTCGATGTCCCAGGAAGTCAAGCGGCTGGCCAGGCGCACGTTCTGGC
>DATGPD010000645.1:0-4045 GCA_035305285.1 Planctomycetota bacterium | reverse complement strand
CCTGCCTGCGCGACGGCCTGCCGGTCGCCGGCGCGATCTACCTCTCGCCCGAGGACGTCACCGTCGTCGCCGCGCGCAGGCAGGGGACGAGGATCGGCCGCATCCGCGTGGCGATGCCGCCGCGCACGCGGCTCGATGCGGGCAGCATCGTCGGCGTGCAGTGGTTCCGCGGCCTGTGCCGCGTCCCGTTCCTCTCGCGCCTGCTCGCTTCCGGCGCGCGCGTCCGCGTGTTCGGCAGCACGGTCGTCCAGCTCTGCGACGTGGCGCGCGGGCGCCTCGACGCCAACGTGCAGCAGCAGGGTCGGGTTTGGGACATCGCGGCGGGCGCCCTCGTGGTCGAGGAAGCCGGCGGCGCGTTCACGCGCTGGGACGGTCGTCCGGTGTTCCCCTGCACGCCCGCCGACTTCGGCGCCCACCACGCGTCGGTCGCAGCATGGCCGGCGCTGCAGCGGAAGATCGTCCGGTCACTCGCGCTTCCTGTTTCGCGCGCGTAACGAGCGAATCAGTCGCCCGGCTCGGATGCGCGACGCGCGACCCGCCATCGCTCGAGTCGAGCGATCGTCGAGGAGCCGCGGACGGCTCTACGCCGCGGCAAACGCGCTGCTACAATCCGCCGCGCTGTGCCTCCGGCTCATCGGCGCGCGTCCCGCGTGCGCGTGGAGCGACCGGTGGCGCGCTCTTTGCGTTCGGCGATCACCGACCAGCTCGCCATCACGAACCGATCCCACCTCACGCAGGAGAAACGATGAAGAAGTTGCTGCTCTCGGGCCTCGCCCTCGCCGCTTCGCTGGCGACGGCGCCCGACCTCTACGCTCACGGTGGTCAGTACCGTGGCCCGGGCGACGTGGTGCCGCCGAACCCGGGTGGCGGCCGCGGAAGCGGCCCTGGTTCCTCCGGTCCCAACACGCCCGGCCCCTCGGCCCCGAACACGCCCGGACCCGCTGGCCCCAGCACTCCCGGTCCGTCGGGCCCCTCGACCGGCGGCCCGGCACCCTCGAGCGGCCCCGGCGCAGCGGCGACCGGCCCGCGCGGCGCTCAGGTCGGCGACGACCTGACCCGGTGGGCGTTCTGGTGGGAGTTCAACAAGGATCCGTTCATCCGCCTGAAGGACGCGATCCACGCCGGCGGCGTCACGACCGGGACGGACGACTTCTACCTCGGTGGAGCGCGCCGTGAGGACGCGGTGGACACGCTGAAGCCGACGAAGACCGACATCCTCAACCAGATCCTGCCCGCTCTGAAGCAGGCGCTCGAGTCGACGACCGATCGCGACATCACGTCGTCGTGCATCGTCGCGATGGCGAAGATCGGCGAGGACCACCCGAACTTCAAAGTGCTGCCGCTGTTCGAGCAGCGCCTGAAGGAGCGCGACCAGGAGATCCGTGAGACCGCCGCCCTGGCGATGGGCATCTCGCAGCTCCCGGACGCGCTGCCGACCCTGATCCACCTGGTCAAGGACACCCAGCAGGGCCGCTCCCTCGTCGACCGCGGCGAAGTCGACGTGCGCACCCGGACGTTCGCCGCCTACGGCATCGGCCTGGTCGCCTGGGCGTCGAGCAACACCGACCTCAAGCGCTCGGCGTTCGACGCGCTCAAGGAGGTGCTCGGCGCGACCAGGGACCGCAACCTCAAGATCGGCGTGATCAACGGCATCCGCCTGATCCGCACCAACCCCGAGGCCGGCGAGAAGGAGCAGAAGCTGCGCGACGAGATGCTGGACACCCTGTGGACCTACTACCAGAAGCAAGAGGGCCAGGGCGAGCAGCAGATCCAGGCGCACGTGCCGTCCGCCATCGCGTCCATCCTCGGCCGCGGCGGCGATGTCAAGGGCACCTACAAGGACCGCTTCGCCGGCGAGCTCGAGGAGAAGTTCGGCAAGCGCAATAACAACATCTACCAGTCCGCGGCGCTCGCCCTCGGCCAGCTCTGCACGACCGGCAAGGAAGACCAGAAGTACTGCAAGCTGCTCGAGGAGTACTCGGGCAAGGGCCGTGACCAGCAGGCGCGCTACTTCGCGACCATGGCGCTCGGCATGATCGGCGGCAACGACAACCGCAACGCGCTGCTCAAGCAGCTCAACAAGGGCAGCGACCAGGAGAAGTCCTGGGCGGCGATCTCGCTGGGCGTGCTGGCCCACAACACGATGAAGGCGGCAGGCAAGGGCGCGACGACCGACGCGACGATCGGTCGGGAGCTCCAGAACCTGCTCAACAACGACAAGAACGAAGAGGTCCAGTCGGCGTGCGCGATCGCGCTCGGCCTGTGCAAGTACACCGAAGCGGCCGACGACCTGCGCAAGCTGCTCGAGAAGTACAAGAAGCGTGACGACTTCGCCGGCTACCTCTCGCTCGGCCTCGCGCTGATGAATGACACCGGCTCGAAGGAGCTCATCCGCAACATCGTCAAGGACTCGATCCGCCGTCCCGAGCTGCTCAAGTACACGGCGATCGCCCTCGGCAAGATGGGCGACCGGGATGTCGCGCAGGATCTCACCGACCTGCTGGCCGCGCCGGACAAGAACGTCGCGAAGCTGAGCGCGATCGCTTCGGCGCTCGGCTACATCGGCGACCGGCGCAGCATCGACCCGCTGAAGAAGATGCTGTTCGACCAGTCGATCACCGAGCTGTCGCGCGCGTTCGCCGCGGTCGCGCTGGGCGGGATCGCCGACAAGGAGGACCTGCCGTGGAACTCCAAGATCGCGGTCGACATCAACTACCGCGCGGCGGTCGAGACCCTGACCAACCAGCAGACCGGGATCCTCGACATCCTGTGATGCTCTGGTAGGGCGGCGGGGTCTACCCGCCCTGGCGACGGGACCGGGCATCGCCCGGTCCCGTCGTCGTGTACGGACCGAGGGACGCAGCGCCGCGCGAACACGCCCGCGGGGTCCGCCCGGTAAGGGAAGAGGGAGGGGCGATGCCGGCTGCCGCCGGGCAATCCGGCGGCGCACACCACGGGCGGCTCGCAGGAGCGCCGTGTGACGACCGTCAGCGCGAGGACCGCAGCCGGTCGGGTGCTCCGACGGCGTCTGCTCGGGCGCGGCGCACCGCCCCCGTCGCTGCGGATTCTTCCGACGCCTGGGCCTCGGCACGCACTGCGCCCTCACCCGAGGCGGCAGAGTCCGGCGCGCCGACCCCTCGTGGTGGCCCATGCGCTCTCGCGGGCGGCGGCCGCGGTGATCCGGCGCCGGTTCGCGGCCCCGCTGCGGTGTCCCACGCATCGACCGCGGTGCCTTGCTCGCTCCGCCGTCGGTGCGCGTCTGCGGGGGCAGCTCGGCTGGACGGCGCTTGCCGCGTCGGGGCCGCCGCGTGCTCGCCTGCATGCGTCCATCCTGGAGGCGAGCTCGACGTCGCTCGTCGGAACCGATCTCCGCGCCCCCGACACGAAGAACCCGTGCGCGGCCTTCGACCCCACCATGACCCGCGCGCAGGGCGCGCCATGGTCCCGGGTGCACTGCGAGCGATCCGGCCAACCCGCAACCTGCCCAGGCGCGGCAGGCACACTCGGTCCACTCGAGGACCGCGGCGCCCGGGTGCTCAGGCCGCCGCCATCCGCCGCCACACGACCAGCGCCGCGGCCGCGCCCGCGAGCGCGGCCGCCGCGGCGAGCCAGCCGTTGCGTGCGCCGATCCGCTCGGCGCGGGCGAGCGCGTCCAGGAACTCGCCGGTGTCGCGCAGCCGCGCAGCGAGCGGCTCGCGCAACTCGGGTGCGGGCCCGGCGGCGAGCGCCGCGGCGAACTCGGCCCGCCCCCCGGCGACGTCGTGCAGCGCCCAGCGCGCGTCGCCCGCGAGCAACCGCAGGTAGGGCGTGATCTCGCGCGCGGCGCGGATCGCGTCGAGCGCCGCTTCCGGGCGGCCCGCTTGCAGGAGCGCGTGCGCCTCGACCCCGACGCCGTCCGGGTCGCGGTCCCCGCGCGCCTCCACCACCCCCGGCTCGGCGCCGCGCCGCGCCAGCGCCATCGCGCGGTGCTGCAGCGCGTCGAGCAGCGGCCGGTCGTCGCGCAGCACGCGCCCGTCCGGCGCGAAGCGGCGCCACGCCAGAGGCT
>DATGPD010000644.1:0-3298 GCA_035305285.1 Planctomycetota bacterium | reverse complement strand
GGCAGCGCGCCGCCATCACCCAGAAACAGCCTCGCGCGCGGCCAGTTGCACGGCAGGAACCCGAGCCACAGCGCGCCGGCGGCGGCGAGCGGGCCTTCGCCGCGGGTGGCGAGCACGACACCCATGCCCCCGAGCGCGGCGGCGACGCCGTCCATGTTGTCGAGGAAGTTGACCGCGTTGATCAGCACGAACGCGAGCGCGACGACGAGCAGCCACTCGAAGGCGCCGGCGCGCGGCACGATGTCGCCCGCGATCAGCCCGGCGGCGGCCAGCTGCACGACGGCGCGCGCCTTCCACGACACGCCGCCCTGCGCCTTGTAACGGTCGTCGAGCCAGCCGACCGCGCCGAGGATCGCGACCGCGCCGGCGATGGGGGCGTTGCCGCGCACGAGCAGCCACACGGCCGCGGCGGCGGCGAGCACGAAGCCGCACATCGGCGTCGGCCGGGAGTGCTGCTTGCGCGGGCCACCGGGGCGGTCCTCGGGGAGGAAGCCGAACACCCTGGTGTGCACGTGCAGCGCGCCGCGGGACAGCGCGAGTCCGGCGGCGGCGGCGGCGACCAGCCAGAGCGTCGCGCTCGCCGCCGCCGGGGTCATGGCCGGTACAGCTTCCGCCGTTCGATCTCGCGGAGCACCGCCGGGTGCAGGCAGTCGCGCACGTCTTCACCGGCCGCAAGGCGACGGCGGACCTCGGTCGACGACAGCGGGCTCGGCGGCATCGGCACGACCCGCGAGCGCAGCGCGGCGCGTTCGTCCTCGGGCAGGTCCAGGGCCGCGAGCGCGGCGTCGTCGGCCGGGAACCCCGGGCGCGGCACGATCACGAACTTGGCGAGCCCGAGCAGCTCGCGCCAGTTCCGCCAGCGCGGCAGGTCGCGCAGGTTGTCCGACCCGATCAGGAAGAACAGGTCGGCTGCGTCGCCCCACACCTCGCGGAACGCGCGCACCGTGTCGATCGAGTAGCCGACCTCCGTCGAGCGCGCCTCGTGGTCGCTGACCTCGACCCACGGCAGATCGACGAACGCGAGGCGGCACATCGCGAGGCGCGCGTCGGCGGGCGCGAAGTGCTTCTCGCCCTTGAACGGGTGGTTGCCCGACGGCAGCACGATGACGCGGTCGATGCCGAGCTCGTCGTGCACGGCCTCGACCACGGCGCGGTGGGCGAGGTGCGGCGGATCGAACGCGCCGCCGAACAGGGCGACCTTCACGACGCGAGCCTTTGCCGCAGCAGCGCGGCGACCTCGGCGCGCGCGACCGCGGTCTCGCTGCCGTCGGTCATGTCCTTCACCTTCACCTGCCCGGCCGCGATCTCGTCGGGCCCGAGCGTGAGCACGAAGCGCACGCCGCGCTTGTCGGCCTGCTTGAACATCGCCTTGAGCGAACGGTCCTCGTAGTCGGTGTCCGCGGAGATTCCCTGGTCGCGCAGCTCGTGGGTGAGCAGGAAGGCTGCCTCGCGCTCGGCGTCGGTGACCGGCGCGACGAACACGGCGACGTCGCGGTCGCGCGGGGCGACCGCCGGGTGCTTCTGCTTCTCCAACGCCACGAGCACCGGCACGACGCCGATCGCGAACCCGATCGCGCCCAGCTCGGGGCCGTCGAGCTGCGCGATCAGCCCGTCGTAGCGTCCGCCGCCGCAGACCGTGCTGCGCGCCCCCACGTCCGGGCAGCGGATCTCGAACACGGTGTGCGTGTAGTAGTCGAGGCCGCGCACGATCCGCGGATCGACCTCGTAGGGGACGCCGAGCGCGCCGAGGAGGTTGAGCACCTGCTGGAACCGCCGGCGGCTGCCCTCGGCGAGGCTGTCGACGAGGTGCGGCGCGCTCTGGTTGCCGGGCTGGCAGCCCTTCACCTTGCAGTCGAGCATGCGCAGCGGGTTCTTGTCGAAGCGCACCCGGCAGTCGGCGCAGCGCCCTTCCAGCAACGGCGCCATGTGCGCGCGCAGCGCCTCGCGGTAGCGCGCGCGGTCGGTCGGATCGCCGAGCGTGTTGATGGCGAGCGTCAGGTTCTGCAGCCCGGTCGCCTGCAGGCAGCGCATCGCCAGGGTGATCACCTCGGCGTCGAGCAGTGCGCTGGTCGAGCCGAGCGCCTCGGCGCCGATCTGGTCGAACTGCCGCTGGCGGCCGGCCTGCGGCCGCTCGTAGCGGAACATCGGCCCGGCATAAAAGAACTTCTGCATCGGCCGGATCTTGTCGAGGTTGGCCTGCAGGTAGGCGCGCACCACGCCGGCCGTGCCCTCGGGGCGGAACGACACCGAGGTCTCCCCGCGGGTCACGGTGAACATCTCCTTGCCTACGACGTCGGTCGCCTCGCCGATCGTCCGCTCGAACAGGCTCGTGTCCTCGAAGAGGGGGGTGCGGATCTCGCGGTAGCCGAAGCGGGCGAGCACCTCCCGGCACGCCGAAAACACGTGGTCGAACGCGGCGATCCGCTCGGGGAGGATGTCGGTCGTGCCTTCGGCAGCGCGGCGGCGGGCCATGGGGCGGTGAGGGTAGCCGCGTCCCCGGCCGCGAAGAAACCGCGTTCGCCGGGCCGCCCGGCGGCGGGGCCGGCGGGGGCCGCCCGGGCGGCTCAGGCTTCCCGGAAGATTCGTTGCATGGGCGGGCAGCGGTAGTTAGGTTCCCCGCCCGCTGGCCGCCTGAGGCCGGCGCGGCGAGCCCCTCCGCTGTCCCGCTGCCCACGGTCGACCTCCGCGAACGAACCCATGAGCAAGTTCTCCGCCCTCGCGCTGTCCGCCACCCTCGCGCTCTTCGCTTCCTGCAGCACCTTCACCTGGCGCGGGCAGGCCAGCGACTCCGGCATGGCCGATCCCTCGCGCGGCCTGAAGGACATGGCGACCCTGTCGAGCGAGTACGAGACCGAGAAGTTCTTCGCCGGCATCCGCCGGCGCATGGACGGCCGCTCGAACGCGTTCAGCCGCGACCTCGACAGCATCACGGCGACGATCGACCGGCACCTGTTCAACTACAGCGTCGACGACCCGTACGTGAACTTCCCGACCGAGTACGGGCCGATCGACAACACGCTGCGCAGCGCGGTGAAGACGGTGGCCCCGCTGCCGGTCACTCAGGACCTGATGCGGCGGTAGCACGCCAGCCGCCGCGTGCGCGCGGCGGGCTCGGGCAGCGCGTAGTCGACCACGCGCGGCGGTTCGAACCCCTTGACGCCGGGCGCGTGGGCGCCGGCTTCGAGCCACAGCACGGTCGCGCCGCCGGGTGCGACCAGCGGCGCGCAGAGCCGCAGCACCTCGGCGGGCGGGCCGACGGCCCGCACGGTCGCGAGCGCGAACGCCTGGCGCCACTCCG
>DATGPD010000643.1:0-7505 GCA_035305285.1 Planctomycetota bacterium | reverse complement strand
TCATCCTGCCGACCGCGAACAAGCGCGACGTCGCCGAGCTGAAGAAGGACATCGTCTCCGGCCTGCGGTTCAGCTACGTCGACCGCATCGAGCAGGTCATCGACATCGCGTTCCCGAAGCGGGACCGCTGAGCGGGCGGCCGCGCAGGCGCGCTGACACCGCGGTCTGGCCGCCTGTCTCAACGGCGGGCTTCGCGCCGCCCGAAAGCGGGCAAGTCGGTCCGCCGACGCATCACGACCACCGGAGACGAGCCCATGTCGAGTCAGCCACGTCCTGTTCCTGCCGCAGCCGGAGTGCTCGCCGGCCTCCTGCTCGCGGCGTGCAACCAGTCCGGGGTGCAGAACGCAGCACCGCGGCTCGCGTCCAGCATCCCGCAGCAGACGGCAAACGGCGGCGCGACCTTCACCCTGGACCTCGCCGAGTACGTCACCGACCGGGAGACGCCGGCCGCGGCGCTGACCTACGAGGTGGTCTCCGGCGGCGGTTCGTTCGCCGGTTCGACCTACCAGAACGTGTTCCCGACGCTCGGCTCGTACACAGTCGTCGTGCGGATCACCGATCCTGCCGGCAAGTCGCTGGAGGCCGACTTCGGCGTCGACGTGAAGACCGCGAACCTCGCGGTCACCACCGCCGGCAGCGACCTCGCGTTGCTCGACACCGACACGCTGCAGACGCGCACGTTCGGCAGCAGCGCCGGCTTCCCGCTGACGTTCAAGGACTCGTTCGAGCGCGGCTTCATCGTCTACGAGCGTCAGGCCGGCACGGACTACGACCTCTACGTGTACGACGCGAGCAGGACCGCCACGGTCGCGCTCGGCGACGACCGCGCGGTGGTGGAGCGCTACGTCGCCAAGGTCGGCAGCGACCGACTGCTGTTCAGCAAGGAGTCGGCGTCCGCGCGCACCCTGCACCTCTACGACGTGCGCACCGGCGAGACGACGCTGGTCGCGGCCGCGGACGGCGAATCGGCCGGCGACGCGCTGGTCGGCGCCACCGGCCTCGTCTACTACGAGCTGAGCAGCCAGGGGCAGAACGACGTGTACGTGTTCGATCCGACGACCGGCACGTCGTCGCCGGTGTCGACCGACGGCAACGCCGAGGAGGTCGTGGCGACGCTCGCCGACGGCGCGCTCGTGTTCTCGCGCCGCGGCAACGTGGGCGAGACCGACCTCTTCTACTGGCGGCGCGACGCCGGGCTGTTCGAGATCGGCGGCGACGTGCCGGCGATCGCCGACCAGAGCAAGGAGTTCGGCGGCAGCACGAAGGACAGTCTGGTCGCGTTCACCGTCAACGTCGGCGGGCAGCTCGACCTCTACGTGTGGAACCCGCAGACCGGCGTGACCACCGCGGTGGCCACCGGTACCGACAACGAGTCGTTCGCCGTCGCCCTGCCGACCGGGCACTTCCTCTACTACGTGCTCACCGGCGGCACCGACCTCGACCTGCGGCTGTTCGACGTCGCCGCGCTCGCGTCGCGTCCCTTCCCGGCGAGCATCGTGCACGACATGGTGGTCGGCACGCTGAGCGACGGGCGGGTCGTCGTGCAGAAGGCCGAGGTGACCGGCACGCACCTCTACCTCGCGAGCTACGCGAGCCCGACGGTGAGCGAGTCGGCCATCGCCACGACCGCGGGGCAGAACTTCGCGCTGGTCAAGGTGCTCGCCAACGACCGGCTCGTCTACCGAAACCTGACCACCGGCGGGATCACGTTGTACGCGCCGGGCACCGGCGTGGTGGCGACGTTCGACCCGACTTCGAGCTTCGTCGCCGAGATGCCGATCACGGGTGACTTCGTGTTCAAGGTGGACAACGGCGGCCAGTTCGACCTCACTCTGTGGGACGAGTCGGCCGCGACCACCGTGCCGTTCGCGGTCGACGCGGCCGACGAGGAGCTGGCGTACGGCCTGACCGACGGCCGCATCCTGTTCACGCGCGAAACCGCCGGCGGGACCGCGCGCGAGCTGTTCGTGTGGCATCCGGACGACCAGAGCGTCGCCCAGGTGACCGACGACGGCGTCGACCACGTCATCCAGACGACGTTCGCCGCCGACGCGCGCTGAGCGCGCGCGTCACGCGCCCGCGGGGCGGAACACGGGGTCGGCCGCGGCGCGCGCCGGCGGCTCGTGCCACGAGCGCGTGAGGTCGAGCCAGAGGGCCAGGCCGGCGAACGCACCGAAGGCGCGGTACTCGCGGGCGATCGCGAGGTCGCTCGGCGGAGTCTTCCGGCCGCGCAGCGCGGCGAAGCGCGCGCGGCACCACGAGTCGAGCGCGAGATCCTCGTAGTGCCCGAGCAGGCGCATCGCCTGTCCCGCGGCGTACGGGCCGAATCCGCGGATCGCACGCAGGCGACGGCGCAACTCGTCGGCCGGCACCTCCGGATCGGTGAACCACGCGTCGGCGAGGCGCCCCGCGGCGAACGCGTCGGCGAGCGCGGCGCATGCCGCGGCGCGGTAACCGGCGCGGACCTCGGTGCGCCAGAAGCTTTCGGGCTGCTCGGCGCAGCGCGCCGGGGACGGGAAGGTGCGCGCGCCCGACGGCGTGCGCTCGCCGAGCGCCGCGACCGTGCGTTCGGTCATCTTCCGCGTCGCGGCCCACGAGCAGTTGGTGGTGAACAGCAGCTTGAGCAGGTCCTCGAACACCGAGGCGCCGCGCAGCAGCCGGCCGGCGCCGCGCGCGGCTGCCCAGCGCAGGCGCACGTCGCGCGCGCACAACGCCCAGAAGGCACGCAGATCCTGGTCGAGGCGCAGCATCGAGCCGACCGCGCGCCGCGCGCGTTCGATCTGCGCCGGGAGGGGCCTGCGCGCGGTGCGCAGCTCCACCTGCAGCGCGCCGTCGCGCCGCTGCGCGATCGCGACGTCGGCCGGGAGCGCGCGCCCTGCGGGGCCGAGATCGAGTGCGACGCCGAGCGCGCCGCGTTCCTCGTCCCAGCGGAACGGCGGCAGGTCGAACCAGCCGTGGCTCAGGGCGGCGAGGCGCAGCTCGAACGGCGCGGGCACGCGCAGCGTGAAGCGGACGATCGTCCCGGACATCGTCGCGATGCTACGCGCCCGCGCCGCGCAGGCGCCGGATCGCGGGCTGCGCGAGGAACTGCGCCGCCCAGTGGTAGCCGTCGAGCAACGTCGGGTCGTCCTCGCCGAGCAGCAGCTTCGCGACGTAGAGCGCCTCGACCGAAGCGAGCCCCGCGGGTGGATCGGCGAACACCCGGCTCACGCGCGGGTACGCGGTGGCGACGTCGGCGGGCACGCTGCGCGGGATCGGCGTGCCGCGCAGGCCGGCGGTCAGGCTCGCGAGGTGGCGCCACGTGCTGTCGAGCAGCAGGAGCGGGCGGCCGGCGTCGGCGCGGCTCAGCACCGGCGCGTCGACCGCGAGCAGCACGAAGCCCGTCGCGTCGAACGTGAACCCCGGGCGCGCGCGCAGGAAGGTGATCCCCTCGCGCCCGTGCAGGTGGCGGAGCGAACACTTGCTGATCCGCTCCTTCGCGTGCCGGATGACCGTGACCTCGATCGTCATCGGCGCGCGAGGAGGTCGAGGACCGCGCGCTCCACGTCGTCGACGTCGAGCGCGAGCACGCACTGCGGCGACGGGCACGTGCGTCGCCGGCACGGCCGGCACGGCACCGCGGCGAACAGCACGCGCTGGCGCGGCGTGCGCGGTCCGTACAGCGCCGGATCCTTCGGGCCGAACAGGGCGACGACCGACGTGCCCGCCGCGGCGGCGACGTGCAGCGGGCCGGTGTCGGCCGCGACCACGACGTCGGCCTGCGCGTACACCGCGCCGAGCCCGCGCAACCCGAGCCGGCCGCCGTCGAGGAGACGCAGGCCGCCGGCCTGCGCGGCGATCGCCGCGGCGAGGTCGCGCTCGCCCGGCCCGTGGCTGACCACCGGCGCCGTGCCGCGCGCGCGCAACCGCTGCGCGAGCGCCGCGAACTTCGCGGCCGGCCAGCGCTTGAACGCGGCGAACGCGCTCGTGCCCGGATGCAGGACGACCCTTCGGCCATCGTGGCCGTCCCAGAAGTCCGGCGCGCGGTCGGGCGGCGCCAGCACCGGGCGGGCCGGCGCGCCGCGCAGCCCGAGCGCGCGCAGCAGCGCGTAGCCGCGGTCGGCGCGGTGGGGCAGCGGCGCCGGCAGCGCCACGCGTTCGCGGTAGAGCAGATGAGCCCCTTCGCGCGCACCGGGCGGGGCGTAGCCGACCTTGCGCCCGGCACGCGCGAGCCAGACCTGCACGCCGCTCTTGAGGATGCCGTGCAGGTCGAGCACCGCGTCGTAGCGCGTGCGGCGCAGCGCCAGCGCGGCGCGCACCCAGGCCGCACCGCCGCGGCGCGGCACCGTGCGCACCGCCGCGAGCTGCGGGTGCCCGGCCAGCAGGTCGGCGAAGCGGTCCTCGACCAGGAAGTCCACCGCGACGTCCGGTCGCTCCGCCTTCAAGGAGGCCACGGTCTCGAGGGCGAAGAGCACGTCGCCGAGCGCCGAGAGGCGCACGATCAGCACGCGCGCACCGTGCGGCAGCGTCACGGCCGGCGGGGTTGCGAACAATGTGCGCCCTTCATAGCTGCGCCCGCGTATGGCCTCAAGCAACGAGCCCTCGTCTCCATGCCCGCGCGCCGTCCGAGATCTCCCGCCTTCCCGTCGACCGGCATCGTGCCGGAATGGCGTGGCCTGCGCGCCGTCGTGCGGCGCGCGCCGCCGCCCGCCGTGCGTGCGGGCTGGCTCCTGCCCGCCGGCCTGCTCGCCGCGGCGGCGCTCTGGCTGTTCGCCGCCGCGACCCCTCTGCCGCGCCACGGTCGCCAGCTCTTCGGTGCGTGGGGGACGCGCGACTTCGCGTTCGCCGGCCTGCTCGCCTGGCTCGCGGTGCTGTTCCTCCTGCACCGCTGCTCGCGCCGCGCGCTGTTCGCAGGCGCGTTCGCCAGCCTGCTCGCCGCGGCGACCGTCGGCATGCTCGAAGTCGCCGGCCGCGCCGGCCTCGCCGACTACGCCACGCTGTTCGGCCTGCGGCACACGCCGCCGCTCGGCAGCCAGCGCATCCCGAACGCACTGGTGCGCGGCGAGGCCGACGAGGACATCGCGGCGCTGTGGCGCATTCCCCGCGCCAAGGTGCCGTTCGAGTACCGCACCGACCGGCACGGCCTGCGCAACGCGCACGACCGCGACGCCGCCGACGTGTACTGCCTCGGGGACTCGTTCCTCGTCGCCGGCCTCCTGCCGTTCGACGACACCCTGACCGCACGGCTCGAGCGCACGCTCAACGTGCCGACGATGAACGTCGCGCTGGTCGGGCTCGGCGTGCAGGAGGTACGCGCGCTGTGGCACGAGCTGGACCTGCCCGCCGAGGGCCGCACCGTGCTGCAGTTCGTCACCGAGGACAACGACCTGGTCGACTCGGCGCGCTTCCGCCAGGGGCGCAAGAGCTGGGAGATCGACCAGCCGACGGCGCGCTCGTTCCTCGATTCCTTCACCGTGTGGCTGCAGCGGCTCACCCAGCCGGTTCCGGGCGAAGCGCGCACGCACGTCGGCCTGATCGGCGGCGAGCCGGTCGCCTTCCAGTGGGGAGCCAGTTCGTTCGCGGGCCTGCGCCACGAGGTTGCCGAGGTCATCGCGTCGATCGCCGCGCTGCATCGCGAGGTGGCCGCCGCCGGCGGGCGGCACGGCGTCGTGTTCCTCCCCGCCAAGCTGCGCGTGCTCGGTCCGCGCTGCACGTGGCCGAAGGACAGCGCGCTGCGCGACCTCGCCACGCAGCTCGGCCCGCTGCGCGACGCGCTGATCCGCGAGTGCGCCGCGCGCGGCATCCCCCTGCTCGACCTCACCCCCGCGCTGCAGGCGGCCGCTGCGACGGACCTGCCGTACTTCCCGTTCGACACCCACTTCAACGCCGTCGGACACGCGGTCGCCGCGCAGGCGATCGCGGCGTGGTCGTTCGTCGCCCGGCGCTGAACCGGCCACGCCGCCGTCGCGCGGACGGCAGCCGGCGGAAAAGCGTGGCGGCCTCCGCCGGCAGCGCGCTACCGTGCGCGCCTCGGCGTGCGGCGGTCCCTTCGCACCTGCACGCGACCGACCGTGGGCTTTTCGACGGGATGATGCGGGGCGTGCGGGTCCCTCCGAGCTACGTGCGCCGCGACGCGAGCGTGGTGCGCGCCGACCTCGTCGCGGTGCCCGACGCGGCGTGGTGGGCGGAAGGAACCGCGCTCGAGGGCGCGCGCGGACGCGGCGCGGGAGTCGTCGTGCTCGACCTGCCCGGCGGGCTGCGCGGCGTGGCCCGCACCTACCGGCGCGGCGGGGCGCTCGCGGCGCTGCTGCGCGAACGATTCGCCGACCCCGCGCGCCCGGCGCGCGAGCTGGGCACGCTGCTCGCGCTGCGCGCGGCGAACGTGGCCGCGGTCGAACCGCTCGCCGCGCTCGCGCGCCGTGACGGTTGGTTGTGGCGCCTGCGCCTCGTGACCGCGCTGGTCGAGGGCGCGCGGCCCCTGCCTGCGCTCATCGCCGCCCGCCCCGACCTCCGCCGGATCGCGGTGGCGCGCGCCGGCGCACTCGTCGGTGCGGCGTTCGCGGCCGGGCTCGTGCACCCCGACCTGCACCCGGACAACCTGATCGCCGCGCCGCGCGCGGACGGCGTCGAGGTGTGGCTCGTCGACCTCGACCGCGCGCGCATCGGACCGCCGGTCCCGCCGGCACGACGCATCGCGATGCTCGCGCGCATGGCGCGCTACCTCGAACGCCACCGCGCGACGCTGCCGGTGCAGCCGACGCGCACCGACGCCCTGCGCTTCCTCGCGGCGCTCGGCATGGGCGGCGAGTGGGCCCTCGGCGTGGCGCTCGTCATGGAGATCTGGCCGACGAAGTCGCGCCCGCTGATGGCCGGCATGATCGGCGCCGCCGCCAACGTCGGCTTCCTCGTCGTCGCGCTGGTCTCGCTGGGCCTCAACAACGTGATCACCGGCGTGGGCGGCTTCCTCGACCTCGTGCTGCCCACCGCGGCCGTCGAGGCCCTGCTGGCCAACGGCGCCTGGCGCATGCTCTTCCTGCTCGGCGCGGTGCCGGCCTTCATGACGCTGTTCATCCGCCTCTTCGTGCCAGAGTCGGAGCGCTGGCACGAGGCCGTGAAAAAGTCGGCGGAAGGCCCGAAGGTCCGCTCGCTCTTCCAGGGATCCCAGGCCCGTCGCACCGTGGTCGGCGCGGCGCTGGGCGCGGTCGCCCTCCTCGGCACCTGGGGCTCGGTGCAGTGGATCCCGTCGTGGGGCGACAAGCTGTCGGGCGGGTTGCCGGGGGCGCGGGGCGTGCTGCAGATGTGGTCCGCCGTCGGCGCCATCCTCTTCTCGCTGCTTGCCGGCGTGCTGGCCGACAAGCTCAACCGCCGCGTCACCTACTTCCTGCTGTGCACCACCTCGCTGGTGGCCTGCGCCATCCTCTTCCGCCTCCCCATGAGCTACGGCCAGGGGCTGTTCTTCTGGACCTTCCTGGTCGGCGGTTTGTCGGCCAGCTTCTACGGTTGGCTGCCGTTGTACCTGCCCGAGT
>DATGPD010000642.1:0-6412 GCA_035305285.1 Planctomycetota bacterium | reverse complement strand
CGCGCCGGTCGTCGCGCCTCTGCGGCTGTCGGGCGAGAGGCGGACGCGTGCGGGCGCACCGCAGAGTCGCGCCGGACACCGGCGCGATCCCCTCGGGGCGGCACGCCGGGGGACATCGCGGCCTCGGTAGCCGGCGGGGTCGCGCCTGCGCAGCGGAGAGCGCCACCGGGCGCGGCGTCGGCGCGCCGGCGGGCGTGTCAGTGCACGACGAACTGCCGCGGCGACCCGGTCGCGTACTCCGCCTTCCACCAGTGCGGGTCGTTCAGCTCGGCGTAGCGCACGCCTTCGGGCGTGCCGTGCGCGACGCAGAACGGCCGGCGCAGGCGGACCAGGATGCTGCCGGGCTCCGGCCAGTCGGTGCTGGTTTCGACGACCTCGTTCCCCGCGGCCAGCTCGGCGTCGACGATCGCCTTGAGCGCGGGCACGAGCCGGGCGAGCGCGGGCGCGTGCCGACGCCCCTGGAACGCGGCAGCCGTGAGGACGCGACGCGGTCCTTCGTCGCCCGGCGCCGCGAACCCCCACCTGGCGAGCAGGCGCCGCGCCGGCTCGTCGTCCGCGGACGCTTCGACCGTGTCCAGGCGCCGGTTGGTGAAGGCGAACTCCAGCAGCATTCCGAGCGCGAACGCGCCGTGGCCGCGCCGGCGGAAGGGCTCGGCGACCCAGACCTCCGCGCGCCCGCGATCGTCGTCGCCGAGCGCGAGCGCGCACAGGCCGAGGACCTGACCGCGATCCTCGATGGCGAACGTGTGCCGCGAGCCCTCCTCCCGTTCCGCGATCCGCGCGGCGACGAACGCCTCGGCACCCTGGTGGTGCAGCGCGCGGGCGAGCCCGTCCGATTCGTGCCCGCAGGCGTCGGCGAGCGCGGCGAGGGACGCGGTGTGCCTGGTCTGCAGCATGTAGATGCCGGTCGTGCGCGTCGCTGCCATGCTGCGTTCTCGGTCGGTCCACATGCTGCCATGCGGGTGGCACGCGCGGCAACGCCCGGGAGCTCGCGGCGAGCGGGAGGCGCACTACCATCCGCGGCCCCGTGGACGAGGCTCTGCCGACGTTCCGCTTCCACCCCGACCCCGTGCGCAGCGGAAGCGTCGCGCGCTCGGACGTTCTCTGCGAGGCGTGCGGCCGGACCCGGGGCTGGGCGTACGCCGGGCCCTGCCACGCCGAGACGGAACTCGACGGCCGGCTCTGCCCGTGGTGCATCGCCGACGGCACCGCGCACGCCCGGTTCGACGTGACGTTCCACGACGTCGTGCTCCCTGCGGACGTCGACCCCGGGATCGCCGACGAGATCGAGCAGCGGACGCCGGGCTTCGCGACCTTCCAGCCGATCGACTGGCCGGCGTGCTGCGGCGTGCCGATGGGCTACGTGGAGCCGTGCGGCATCGCCGAGGTGCGCGCGCGCCACGCGCAGCTCGAAGGGGAACTCATGGCCACGATCGTGCACGACCTGGGGCGCTCGGGCGCCGCCGCGCGGCGGATGCTGGAGTCGCTCCGGCGCGACGACGCCCCGTGCGTCCACGTGTTCGCGTGCGCGGCGTGCGGTGCGCGCCGCGGGCAGATCGACGCGCTGTGAAGATGGACGTCGCCGCCGTGGCGCTCTGGCTGCTCGTCGCCGTCGCGGCGCTCGTGTGCCTCGCCGCCGGCGCGATGGCGTTCCATCTGCGTGCCAGCGACGCGGCGGGCAACGGTCTGGCGCAGGCCTACCTCGCATGCACGCTCGGCCTCTGCTGGTTGCTGGTCGGCGTCCTGCTGCTCGTCGCCGGGCTGCGCGCGCCGCATCCGAGCGCGGGCGACCCGTCGTGGACGTGGATCGGTCGGGCTGCGCTGGTGCTGTTCCTGGTCGCGATCGGCGGCCAGGCAGCGGGCTTCGCCGCGCTGTGCACCGCTCGCGACTCGGGGCTGCTGCGCGTCCTGCTCCAGCTCGGGGTCGCCGCGGTGCCGCTCGCGTTCGTGGTGCACGCGGCGTGGCGCGGGCTCGGCGTGCCGGTGCCCGCCGGGCTCGCGACGTGGGGCTGCGCCGCCGTGGTCGTGCTCGGCTCGGGGCTCGCGGTGGCCGCGCTCGCGTCTGCTTCCGGCGGCCGGCGTGCGGCCGTGCGCACGCCGCTCGATCGCGTCACGTATCCCGCGCTGCTCGTGCTGCGGATGGAGGCCGTGCACGTGGTGCGCGGGGCCGCGGACGTCCGCGGGTTACCGGAAGCGTGTCAGGCGGACGAGCTGCTGGTGATCGATGCGCTCGGCCGGACCGCCACGCTGCGGCGGACGGGGGCGCCCCTCGCGGACGCGGACGCGTTCGCCCTCGAGGAGCGGCACGAGGCGATGGACGTCCCCGCGGTCGTCGGCCTGCTGCTCCGCATCGCGAAGCTGCACGCGGACCCGCAGCGGGACGCCGAGATCCGCCGCCTCCTGCCGATGCAGCGCGACGTCTCCGGGCTCAGCTTCGTGCTGACTCGGAGCTGAGCGCAGCGCTCCGGTGGGGGGACCAGGTGCGCCGCACCGCGTCGCGACCCGATGCCGGGCGCCTCCGACATGAACCGGGACGTGGACCCATCTCGGTGCGGTCGGTCCGGACGGGCCGATCGAGCCTGCGCGCCGGGAACGAGCGATCCGGTCAGGCCTCGCAGGCGTCCTGCGGTTCGGGCGTTACGAGGCCATCGACCGGAGCGTGGCCTTCGGTGACGAACGCCGTCGACGCGGAGCGGCTCGCGCTCGACGAGCGCGACCGCCGCGGGCGCGCGCGAGACGCGATCCGCGCCGGGCGAAGTGCAAACCACGATCCGCGTGCGGGGTTGTCCTCCGTTCCGCAGCGTCGCCCGCGCGCGGAGCGCGAGGTCTCGACGGCGGTAGGATCAGCACGGTGACGACGTGAACGCGAGTCCGGCCGCCAAGGCGCGCGTCGCCTACTTCTCGATGGAGATCGCCTTCGATCCGGCGATCCCCACGTACTCCGGCGGGCTCGGGGTGCTCGCCGGCGACAGCCTGCGCGCGGCGGCCGACCTCGGGCTCCCGATGGTCGGGGTGTCGCTCCTCTACCGCAGCGGCTACTTCCGCCAGCGCCTCGACCCCGACGGCAACCAGCGCGAAGAGCCCGTGCAGTGGATTCCGGAGCACCTGCTGGAGCGGCTGCCGACCACGATCACGCTGGAACTCTCGGGCCGCACGGTGCACGTCGGCGCCTGGCGCCATCGCCTGCGCGGCGTGCGGGGCGACGAGGTGTCGCTCTACCTGCTCGACACCGGCGACCCGCGCAACCACCCGGACGACCGCCGGCTCTCCGCGCAGCTCTACGACGCGGACCCGCGCGTCCGCCTGGGGCAGGATCACGTGCCCGAACAGCTCGCTCTCCAGCAGGTTCTCGGGGATCGCGGCGCAGTTGATCGGCACGAAGGGCGCCCTCGCCCGGCTGCCGCGCTCGTGCAGCGCGCGCGCGACCAGATCCTTGCCGGTGCCGCTTTCGCCGGTGATCAGCACGTGGCTCGGCAGCGACGCGACCCGGTCGACCATCGCGAGCACCTGGCGCATCGCCGGGCTCGTGCCGAGCATGCTCCGGCCGCCGTTGCCGGCGGCGTCGACCACGCGGCGCAGGTTGCGGTTCTCCAGCACCAGCCGGCGGTGCTCGACCAGGCGCTGCACCTTCGCGATCAGCTCGTCGTGCTGGAAGGGCTTGAGCAGGTAGTCGACCGCGCCGAGGCGCAGCGCCTTGATCGCGGTGTCGAGTCCGCCGAACGCGGTCATCAGGATGACCATCGTCTCGGGGCTCGTCTCGCGCAGGCGTTCGAGCAGCTCGATCCCGCCCATGGTCGGCATGCGCACGTCGGTGATGCACAGGTCGAACGAGCGCTTCAGCGCCATCTCCGCGGCGACGCTGCCGTCGTCGGCCCCGGCGGTCTCCCAGCCGGCTTCCTGCAGCGCTTCCTCGAGCTGGGTGCGGATCGAAGGCTCGTCGTCGACGACCAGGATGCTGAACGTCACGGGCGCTCTCCCAGCGGCAGTTCGAACACGAACGTCGCACCCGGACCCGCGTCGTCGAGCAGGCGCAGCGCGCCGCCGTGTTCCTGCAGGATCCGGTAGCTGACCGAGAGGCCCAGGCCGCTGCCCCGACCGGGGTCCTTGGTGGTGAAGAACGGCTGGAACAGGCGGCCGCGCAGCTCGGGTGCGAACCCGGGACCGCTGTCCGCGAACGCCACCCGCACCATCCCGTCGGCGCGTTCGGAGCGGATGACCAGGCGGCGCGGCCGGTCGGGCGGGTTGGCGGCCATCGCGTCGAACGCGTTGAGCGCGAGGTTGATGCACACCTGCGTCAGCTCGTCCTCGACCGCCTCGACCTCGGGCAGGCCCTCGGCGAGCTCGTAGCGGACCTCGGCGTTCTTCGCGCGGTTGTCGTAGCGGACCATCTCGACCGCGCGGCGCACGACCTCGTTGACGTCGCAGCGGCCCCGCACCCCGCTGTGCGGACGGGCGAGGTCGTTCATCTGGCGCACGATGCGCGAGATGCGGTCGATGTGCTCGCGGATCAGCGCGAGCTTCTTCTGCGTGTACTCGTCGCACGAGCGCCGCTCCAGGCTCTGCGCGGCCATCGACAGCGCCATCAGCGGATTGCCGATCTCGTGCGCCACGCCGGCGGCGAGCACGCCGACCGCGGCGAGCCGGTCCGCGTGCCGCACCTTCTCCTGGAGCTGCTTGAGCTCGCTGATGTCGGTGATCGTCGTGCGGATCAGGCGGCGGCCCTCGGCCGGCAGCCGGGTCAGTCGCGTCTGGCACACGATCCGGCGGCCCTCGGCGTCGACGTGGGTGAACTCGAACACCGACGTCTCTCCCTCCAGCACCCGGCGGTGCTCGTCGGCGAGGATCTCGCACGGCGGACGGCCGCCCGCCTGGTCCTCGCAGCAGAAGTCGAGCGGTCCCATGGTGAGCAGACGCTCGCGCGAGTAGCCGAACAGCTTCTCGGCGTGCGCGTTGACGTCGACGTAGCGGTTCTGGTCGACGTCGAGGACCATGATCGCCTCGGGGGCGTGTTCGACCAGCGCGCGGTAGCGCTCCTCGCTCTCGCGCAGCGCCGCCTCGGCCCGCTTCAGGTCGGTCAGGTCGACCTGCACGCAGATCGCGCCGCGCGGCACGCCGGACTCGTCGAGATCGGCGACGCTGGTCGCCAGCAGGTCGAGCGCGCTGCCGTCCTTCTTCAGCACGCGCAGCGGGATCAGCGTGGTTTGCCGGTCAAGGCCGAGGCGTTCTTCCGCGCCGCGGTCGGCGCGGAGGGACCAGACGGCGCGAATCAGTTGCCGTAGTTCCTCCCTCGTAGCGCCTGCACGGAGCGGACGACGGAGGTCGGTGCCGGCGGAGGCGTAGAGGCAGAGCAGCCAGATGCCGTCCGCGGTGAGCCGGGCACGGTCGCAGGTCTCGCAGAACGGCGTTGTCGTCGAAGCGATGATGCCGAACGTCGTGCCATCGGGCAGAAGGAAGCGCTCCGCCGGCGCGGACGAGCGCCCGTCGATCGGGATGACGGCGCCGTACTGGCGGGTGATGATCTCGAGCATCTCCGCGCGGGGGACGACGGAGGCGGGCGACCATCGGGTCGCACCTCCGACGTCCATGTACTCGATGAACCGTACCTCGGCTTTTATCGACTTCGCGAATTCGATCAGATCGAGCAATTCGTCGTCATTGACGCCTCGGATCACGACGCTGTCGAGCTTCAGTGACGGGAAGCCGGCTTCAGCGGCAGCGGAGATGCCGGCAATGACCGCATCGAAATCGCTGGATCCGGTGAGCGCTCGGAAGCGATCGCGCTTCAGCGTGTCGAGGCTCACGGTGATCCGGTGGAGTCCCGCGTCACGGAGTGTGCGAGCGGTATTCTTCAGCAGGATCCCGTTGGTCGTCATCGCGAGGTCGCGAATCGCCGGACGTTCGGCCAGTGAGCGGATGAGCAGCGGGAGGTCGCGTCGAAGGAGGGGCTCGCCGCCCGTGATCCGCACGCGGTCCACGCCCTCATCCGTGAAGGCGTCGGTGAGCGCGCCGATTTCCTCGAAGTTCAGGATGTTTTCCCGCGGCAGCCACACGTACTCCGGCTCCGGCATGCAGTACTGGCAGCGCAGGTTGCAGCGGTCGGTCACCGAGACGCGCAGGCTGCGCATCGGGCGGTTGAATCGGTCCAGGAAGTCCATCGGCGCTCTCCAAAGTATACCGGGCGAGCGCACGCTCACAGTTTCGTAACGCCGCACCAGAACTGAAATCGCGCGGCGCCGCCAGGCGCGGTTCTGCGGTCATTGCGCGCCGGAATGGTGCCGGCACCCATCTTGCCGCCAGACACCCCGGCAGGGGGTCTCCCCTGTCATCTCCACAACAAATCGGTCCGAACCAAAGCGAGGGATCTCGTGAACAGGTATTTGTCTGCCCTGGCGCTGGTCGCGGTGTGCGCGAC
>DATGPD010000641.1:0-6940 GCA_035305285.1 Planctomycetota bacterium | reverse complement strand
GGCGGCGGCCACCGGGTCGATCGACGCCACGCCCGGGGACGGGTCCCCCGGGAATCGGCGCGGTTTGTCGGCTCGCCGATCCACTCCTCTTGCCGCCATGAGCCGCCGCCCGCGCCGCCGCCCGCCGCCCCGGATCGACGTGTCCGCCGGAGTCCGACCGCGCCAGGACGAGCTGTCCGCTGCGCGTGCCTGCTTGCCCCCGAGCCGCAGGCGCCTGCTGGTCGGGCTGTGGACCCTGCTCACGCTCGCCGCGGCCGTGCGCCTTGCCGCGCGCGCGGTGCTGGTCGAGCGCGCCGACGACCGGCAGGTCGCGACGCCGCGCCGCATCGACGTCAACCGCGCGTCGGTCGCGGAGCTGATGACCCTGCCGCGCATCGGTTCGCGCCGCGCGCGGGCGATCGTGCTGCACCGCGTGCGGCACGGTCCGTTCGGGTCGCTCGCCGACCTCGGTGCCGTCGACGGGCTGGGGCCGGGCACCGTCGAGGCGCTCGCGCCGCACGTCGTCCTCGGCGAGCGCTGAACCGGCGTTCCCGTGGTGCCGATGCGCCGTCGGCGACGCGCGGGCTGCGGGATGTCCCGGCGTCCCGTTCGCTGCGGATGGGGCATCGGGTAGCCTCGACCGCGTGCGGTCTGCCGACCTGCTGCTCACCGAGTGCGTCGTGCGCGCGTTGCGCGAGGACCTCGCCGAGGCCGGCGACGTGACCACCGCGGTCGCGCTCGCGATCGACCGTCCGGCGCGCGCGCGGATCATCGCCCGCGCGGCGGGGGTCATCGCCGGCACCGCGGCGGCGCGCGCGACGTTCGCCGTGCTCTCCCCGGGGAGCGAGGTGTGGTCGGTCGAAGACGGCACGCGCGTCTCGCCCGGCGACCTCGTGTGCACCGTCGCCGCCCCGGCCGGCGCGATCCTGGCCGCCGAACGGACGGCGCTCAACTTCCTGCAACGCCTCTCCGGCATCGCGACCCGCACCGCGGCGTTCGTCGACGCGGTGCGCGGGACCGGGGCGGAGATCCTGGACACGCGCAAGACCACTCCCGGCCTGCGCGTCCTGGAGAAGGCCGCGGTGCGTGCCGGCGGCGGCCAGAACCACCGCGTCGGCCTGTTCGACCAGGTCCTGCTGAAGGAGAACCACTTCGCGCTCGCCCGGCCGCGCGGCATCGAGGACGTCGTGCGCGCCGCGGTCGCCGAGTCGGCGCGCCGGCTGGGTCCCGACGTGCCCGTGGTCGCCGAGGCGCGCGACGAGCAGGAGGCACTGGCGTGCGTGGCGGGGGGAGCGCGCATCGTGCTGCTCGACAACTTCGTCGCCGGACCCGCGCTCGCCGCGCTGGTCGGCCGGCTGCGCCGGGCTGCCGAATCGCGCGGCGCGGCGCTCCTGATCGAGGTGTCGGGCGGGGTCACGCTCGACAACGTGCGCGCCTTCGCCGAGTGCGGCGTCGACCGGATCTCGATCGGCGGCCTGACCCACTCCGCGCCGGCTCTGGACCTGTCGCTCCTCGTGGAAGGCACCGCGTGAGTCTCCCGCTCGACGAGCGGTTCCCGGCCGAACCTGCGGCGCTGCGCGCGCTGCGCACGCGCGTACGCGGTGCCCTGCAAGGTCTGGCGCTGCCGGGGCACGACGCCGAGACCGTGCTGCTCGTGGTCGACGAGCTGGTGAGCAACGCGATCGAGCACGGCAGCGCGTACCGCTCCGGCGGGACCCCGCTGCGCGTGCGCCTGGAGGCCGCCGGCGACGACCTGCTGCTCGAGTTCGCCGACGCCGACATGCCGTCGGACCAGATCGCCGCGATGGCGCGCGCGTTCGCCGCCACGGACCTCGAACTGCCCGACCTCGAGGACGAGCGCGGCCGCGGCATGTTCCTCATCCTCACGGCGCTGCACGGCATCCGGATCGAGGACCGCAGCGCGAGCGGCGGAGGGATGCTGCTCGTCGGCCGGTTCAAGGGCATGGGGCGGCAGTGACCGCGCTGCGCGCGCTCCTCGTGCGCTGCGCCGCTCTGCCCGCGGCGGTGCGGGCGGCCGCGGCGCTGCTGTGGGCCGCCGCGATCTGGGTGCTGTCGTCGCGGCCCGCGCTGCCCTCCCCGGGCGGCGCACTGGCACCGCTCCTGCACAACGGCGCACACGTCGTCGTGTTCGCCGTGCTCGGCGCGCTCGTCCTGCTCGCGCTGCACGACGGCGCCGGCGGCCGCCCGCGCGCCGTGCTGGCGAGCACCCTGGCCGGCGCGTGGGGGGTGGTCGACGAACTGCACCAGTCGTTCGTGCCGAACCGCACCGCGTCCGCCGGCGACGTGGTCGCCGACGTCTCCGGCGCGGTGCTCGGCGTCGCGCTCACCGTGTGGTTGTGGCGCGGCGAGGCGCGCGCCGCGCGGGTCGCCGCCGCGGCGCTGCCGGTCGCCCTGCTCGCGGTCGGCGTCGAGACCTTCTTGCGGTAACCTCGCGCCGTGACCGACGCCAGCGCGCGCTTCGAACATCCGCTCCTCCAGCGCTACGCCAGCGCGGAGATGTCCGCCTTGTTCTCGCCGCGTTCGCGGCACGGCACGTGGCGCACGCTGTGGATCGTGCTCGCCGAGGCGCAGCGCGAACTCGGGCTGCCGATCACCGCGGCCCAGATCGAGGCGCTGCGCGCGGTGCAGGACCGCTTCGACTGGCAACGTCTCGCCGAGCTGGAGAAGGAACTGCGCCACGACGTGATGGCGCACGTGCACCACTTCGGCGAGCTGGCGCCGGAGGCGCGGCCGATCCTGCACCTCGGCGCGACGAGCTGCTACGTCACCGACAACGGCGACTTGATGCTCTACCGGCGCGCGCTGGGCCTGGTCGAGCGCCGGCTGCGCCGCGTGCTCCGCGCGCTCGCCGGCCTGGCGCGGCGCGGCCGCGATCTGCCCTGCCTCGGCTTCACGCACTACCAGCCGGCGCAGCCGGTGACGGTCGGCAAGCGCGCCTGCCTGTGGGCGCAGGACTTCCTCCTCGACCTCGAGGAGGTGCGCCGGCTGGTCGACTGGCTGCCGTGCCGTGGGGTGAAGGGCACGACCGGCACGCAGGCGTCGTTCCTCGCCCTGTTCGACGGCGACCACGACAAGGTGCGTCGGCTCGAGGAGCGCGTGTGCGCCGCGATCGGGTTCGAGCGCGCGATCCCGGTGTCCGGGCAGACCTACACGCGCAAGATCGACTGGACGATCCACCAGGCACTGTCCGGGATCGCGCAGTCGGCGGCCAAGCTCGGCAGCGATCTGCGCCTGCTCAGCCACGACGGCGAGGTCGAGGAGCCGAGCGAGAGCCGGCAGATCGGCAGCTCGGCGATGGCCTACAAGAAGAACCCGATGCGCTGCGAGCGCATCTGCTCGCTGAGCCGCTGGGTCCTCGCTGCCGCCGACGCCTCGGCGCAGACCGCGGCCGCGCAGTGGTTGGAGCGGACCCTCGACGACTCGGCGGTCAAGCGCATCGCGCTGCCGGAGAGCTTCCTCGCGGTCGACGCGATCCTGACCCTGGCGGAGAACGTGGTCTCCGGCCTCGTGCTCTTCCCGCGGGTGATCGAGCGCAACCTGCGCGCGCAGCTCCCGTTCCTCGCCACCGAGGAAATCCTGATGGCCGGGGTGCGCGCCGGCGGCGACCGCCAGGACCTGCACGAGCGCATCCGGCAGCACGCCCGCGCCGCGACCGCGCGGATCAAGGAGCACGGCGAGGAGAACCCGCTGCTCGCCGCGCTCGCCGCCGACCCGGCGTTCGCCGCGATCCGCGCCGAGCTGCCGTCGCTCACCGACCCGGCGCGCTTCATCGGCCGCGCACCGCAGCAGGTCGACGAGTTCCTGCGCGAGCACCTCGAACCCGCGCTCGGCGCGGACGAGGGCGAGGGTGAGGCGCCCGAGTTGCGCGTCTGAGGCGGCGCGCCGCCTACTGCGGCGTGGTTCGCGGCGGCTGCTGCCGGCGAATCGCCAGCGCCCAGAGGGTCCGGCGCATCACGACCCCGCCGGCGCTGTCGAGGTCGGCAGCGTCGTCGCCGGCGCGGCCGAGCACGATCGCGTCCGCGCCGACTTCGCGCGCCTTGTCCTTCAGCCCGGCGAGGACGCTGTCCCAGCGCGACTGACTCGACCCGGACGCGACCACGCGGGCGACCTTCACGTAGGGGAACGGCACGTCCTCGATGGTGTCGAACACGAGGATCTCGTGGTCGCGCGGGTGCGGTGCGAACCGGGTCTCGCCGAGCAGGAACGCGCTGGTGTGCATGCAGCCGGCGAGGAACGCGAGGGCCGGCGCGACCAGGGGCGAAAGCAGGCGCATGGCGCGCTTTCTACACCGGAACCGGCGCCGCGGGCGGCTACGCTGCGCGGACCCTTCCCGACCGAAACGACCTTGCTCCGCCGCCTCACGCCCGCGCTGCTCGCGCTGTCCCTCCCCGCCGCCGCCGCCGTCCAGGACCCGAACCCGGCGAAGTCGGCAATCCCCGACGACAAGGACCCGGTGACCACGGCGTCCGGCCTGCGCTACTCGGTGCTGCGCGCCGGCGAGCCCGACGGTGACCATCCCGCGATCGGCGACCGGGTCACCGTGCACTACACCGGCTGGCTGACCGACGGCACCGAATTCGACTCCAGCCGGCGGCGCGGCGAGCCCGCGCGCTTCGCGCTCGGCCGGGTGATCCCCGGGTGGAACGAGGGCCTGCAGCTGATGACCCGCGGGACGCGCTGCAAGTTCACCATCCCGCCCGACCTCGGCTACGGCGAGCGCGGCTTCGGTGCCGTGATCCCGCCCAAGGCGACCCTGGTGTTCGACGTCGAGCTGATCGACTTCGAGAAGGCGCCGGCGTTCGTCGCGCTGCCCGCCGAAGGGCGCAGCAAGACCGAGTCGGGCATCGAATACGTGATCGAGGAGGCCGGCCGCGGCGAGCCGCTGACCGCGGCCGACCACGTCGAGCTGCACTACGCGGTGTGGACCACCGTCGGCGAGCCGGTGATGAGCTACTTCGACGAGCGCGCGCCGGTGCGCACCGCGATCGGCGACCTGCGCCTGCCGTTCCTGCGCGAGCTGCTGCTCACCCTGCGCGAGGGCGGGTCGTGCCGCGCCGAGGTCAAGACCGCGGACGCGTTCCCGGGGAGCAGGCCGCCGGCGCTCGGCGACGCTGCGACGTGCATCTGGATGGTCAAGGCAGCCAAGGTCTTTGCCGTGCCGGCGTTCGTCGCCCCCGACAAGGACAAGCTGACCAGAACCGACAGCGGCCTGCAGTACCAGGTGCTGGTCGAGGGCAGCGGCCGGAAGCCCGCGGCGAGCGACCGCGTGCGCGTGCACTACGCCGGCTGGCTCGAGGACGGCACCCTGTTCGACTCGAGCCACGGCCGCGGCGAACCGGCCGCGTTCGAGCTGAGCGGCGTGATCCCCGGCTGGACCGAGGGCGTGCAGCTCATGGCCGAGGGTTCGACCTACCTGTTCGTGATCCCGCCGGCGCTCGCCTACCGGGAAGCAGGACATCCGCCGAAGATCCCGGGCAACGCGACCCTCGTGTTCCGGGTCGAGCTGATCGAGATCGTCCGCTGACGCTTGCGGCCGCGCACGGCCGGCGCGCTCAGGTCTGTGGGCGCTCCCCGACGCGCAGGAAGAGGAAGGCGGCGAGGCCGCCGAGCGCGAGCACGCCGATGTTGATGCACAGCATCGCGACGAGGCTGCGGCGTTGCGGCGGGTCGGCGTCGACGGGCGCGCCGCCCGGCGGCGGGACCACGCGCTCGGGCGCCTGAGGCGTGTCCGCCGCAGGCGCCGGCTCGGCTGCCGGCGCCGGCGGCACGGCCGCGGCCGCCGGGCTGCCGGTGCCCCTCTTGCCGAAGCCCGTGCGGCCCTCGTGCAGCCACTCGATCTCACCGTCGGCGAGGCGATAGACCCCGCCCAGCACGCCCAGCTCGCCGCGCTCCACGAGGCCGTGCAGGTACGGGCTGCGGGTGCACAGCTCGCGGACCGTGCGGCGGACGTTGCAGCGCACCGCGGCGCCCACGAGGGCGTCGCCGCGCGCGCCTTCCTGCTGCGCCTCGAGGATCGAAGGCATCAGCCAGTCGGCGGCCGCGTCCATGCTCGGCGTCCACGGCCTGGCCTCGGTGCGGCGCGCGACCAGCTCGATCAGGCCGCAGCGGTCGGGAGCGAGGACGACGACGAGCCCGATCCCGCCGCGCACCGCGTGCTCGATGCTGCCGATCACCTCCTCGTCGAGCACGCACCCGGCGACGCGCACCACGGCGAGGTCGCCGAGGCCGGCGTCGAAGACGTGCTCCGGAGGCAGGCGGGAGTCGGCGTCGGCCAGCACGACCGCGTACGGCCGCGGCTCGGCGCGCCGGCGATCCGCGGAAAGGTCGCCGCGCCCGTTCGTCCCGGCGAGGAACCGGAGGTGGCCCGCCTGCAGCATGGCCAGCGCGACGTGCGGCGGCAGTGCGGTGCGCGGCCCGGTCGCCGCGGGGCGGACGTCCGGTGATGCATCCGGCGGCGCGCGGCGAGGCAGGAACGTCACCGTGCCGTCGTCGGCCGAGTACAGCGCGGGGACGATGTCGAACTGGCCGAGGCGGACGAGCTCGCGCAGGACCGCGCTGCGGCGCATGCATTCGGCCACCGTCTCGTGTGCGCTTTCCTCCGCGGCGCGCGCGAACAGCGCGTCCGACTCGTAGCCTTCGCGTGCGGCGCGTTCGAACGCCGGACGCAGGCGGCTGAGCAACCGCGCGCCCCCGGTCGTCGCGCTGCCGGCCGCGGCGAGCGCACGCAGCTCGTCGCCGTCCCGCGGGACGAGTACGACGCACAGCGGCACGCCGAGGTGCTCGGCCGCATACTCGATGCTCGCGATCGTCGCGGGATCGGCAACCGAGCCGCTCGTCCGCACGGCGTAGATCGCCCCGAGCCCGGCATTGAACACGTGTTCGGGCACGACCGTGCTCTGCGCGCTGGTGACGACGATCGCCCAGGGCGCCTGCCCCGCGG
>DATGPD010000640.1:0-5623 GCA_035305285.1 Planctomycetota bacterium | reverse complement strand
GCCCGACCTGTCCGGTGCGCACCTGCAGCTTGTCCTTCTCGTCGAACGGGCGCAGGTCGGGCAGGGGGTCGCCGTCGTTGATCGCGTCGACCACCTGGCAGCGGTCGACCAGGAAGGTCATCTCCTCGCCGCTCCGGTTCTCGATCTCGAACCCGACGTGCAGGATGGTGCGCTCATCGTCGCCGACCTCGGCACGGTACGCGCCTTCCGACCACACCTTGGTCTCGCCCACGCTCTGTCCGGCGATGACCAGCTGGTAGCGGGCAGCAGGCCAGCCGCGCGGCGACGTCGCGTTCAACCCTTCGCGCGGGATGAAGTGCCGGCGCGTCGCCGCACAGCCTGCGAGGCACAGCAGAGCGAGCACCAGCGGGATTCGCGCCATCGCGTCCATTCGCGCGCGGCACAGCGTGCGTGTCAAGCCGGCCGGGAGCCGCGACGCAGCGGGTGCCGGACGCGCGGCGTGGCGCGATCGTCTGCGCGGCGACACCGCGGACGCGGCACGCGCCCGACGACCTCGCACGGCGGAGGGCCCGGCACCGTGCGCGGTGCGACGATTGCCGCACGCCCGGCTGCGCCCGTCGCAGGTGCTGCCACCGCTTTCCGCACGGGCCGCTAAGCTCGCCGGCCCATGCCCCTCGCGGTCCGGATCCATGAGCCGGGTGGCCCCAACGCCCTGCGCTGCGATCAGGTGCCGCTGCCGGAGCCCGGCCCCGGCGAAGTCCTCGTGCGCCACGTGGCGATCGGCGTCAACTTCATCGACACCTACCACCGCACCGGCCTCTACCCCCTGCCGTCGCTGCCGCACGCGCTCGGCGTGGAGGCCGTGGGCGTCGTCGAAGTGCTCGGTCGCGGCGTCGAGGGTTTCCTGCCCGGCGACCGGGTTGCGTACGCCGGAGGGGTGCCGGGCGCCTACGCCGAGTACCGCACGGTCGCCGCCGAGCGCCTCGTGCACGTGCCCGAGGGCATCGACGACGCGCGCGCCGCCGCGGTCCTTCTGCGCGGGATGACGGTCGAGTACCTCGTGCAGCGCTGCGTGCGGATCGAGCCGGGCATGCCGGTCCTCGTGCACGCCGCCGCCGGCGGCGTCGGCCTCCTGCTCTGCCAGTGGCTCGCGCACCTCGGGGCCGAGGTGATCGGCACGGTCGGCAACGAGGCGAAGGCCAGGATCGCGCTCGCCAACGGTTGCACGCACGTCATCGTCTACACGCGGGACGACTTCGTCGCGAAGGTGCGCGCGCTGACCGGCGGTCAGGGTGTTCCGGTCGCGTTCGACTCGGTCGGCAAGGCGACCGTCCGTGGCTCGCTGTGCAGCCTGACCCGGCGCGGCACCCTGGTGTGCTTCGGCAACGCTTCGGGCAAGCCGGACCCGATCGACGTGCTCGACCTCGGGCACTACGGCTCGGTCTACGTCACGCGGCCGCGCCTCGCCGACTACATCGGCACCCGCCCCGAACTGCTCGCGAGTGCGCAGGCGGTGTTCAGTGCGGTGCGTGCCGGCTGGCTGATCCCGCACATCGGCGCGGTGTACCCGTTGACCGAGGCGGCCGAGGCGCACCGCGCGCTGGAGGCGCGCGGCATCACCGGCTCGACGGTGATGCTCGTCTGAGCCGCGCGCGGCGCGTTTTCCCACGCCGCCGTTGCGGCACGGCGGCGCGTGCCGACGATCGGGCGGGGATGATCCGCATCGAGCACCTCACCAAGTGCTACGGCGAGATCCGCGCGGTCGACGACCTCTCGCTCGTCGTCGAACCCGCGCAGGTGTTCGCCCTGCTCGGTCCGAACGGTGCCGGCAAGAGCACCACCATCAAGTGCCTGGTCGGGCTGCTCACGCCCGATTCGGGCCGGATCGAGCTGGACGGCGTCGACGTGCTCGCCGAGCCGGCGAAGGCCCGCCGTCGGGTCAGCTACGTGCCGGAGGTCGCCTGGGTCTACGACGCGCTCACGCCGTGGGAGTACCTGCACCTGCGCGGCCGCCTGTTCGACCTGCCCGACGACAAGATCGCCGCCAACGCCGAGCGCCTGCTGAAGGGCTTCGGCTTGTTCGAGCGGCGCGATCAGCCGATGGTCGCGTTCAGCAAGGGCATGACGCAGAAGACGCTGCTCGCGTCCGCGCTGCTCACCGAGCCACGTGTGCTCGTGCTCGACGAGCCTCTGTCCGGCCTCGACGTGGAGACGACCATGCTCGTGAAGGAGCTGATGCGCGAGTTCGCGCGACGCGGCGGCACGGTGCTGTACAGCAGCCACGTGCTCGACGTGGTCGAACGGATCGCCGACCGCGTCGCGGTGATCGACAAGGGCCGTCTGCGCGCGGTCGGCACGCTCGCCGAGCTGCGCGAAGGCGCGGGCGGCGGCGAGCAGCGGCTGGAGGAACTGTTCGCGCAGCTCACCGGTGCCGGTGACCCGGTCGCACGGGCGCGCGAACTGCTCGGCGAGGGGTGATCCCGAAGCGCTCGCGGCGAGGGCACAAGGCGCCGCCACGCTCCGGCCGATGAGAAGGGCATGTCCCGGCCCCTCCTCCCCCTGGCCGTGCTGGCGCTGCTTGCGGCGTGCGGTGCACCCGATGACGCCGCCGAGGCATGCGCGCTGGTCGGCCGCTTCGATGCCGCGGTGCGCGCGGGCGACGTCGACGCCGCGCGCACGCTCGTGACCTTCGACTCCCGGCCCGCCATCGACGCCGTTCCGCCCGGCGCGCACGCAGGCAAACAGCCGCTCACCGTGCTCAGCGCGCGGCACCGGCACGGCGCGGTGCACGTCCGCGTCGCCGATCCGAACGAAGGCGGCAAGGAAGGCGTGTTCGTCGTCCGGCGTGAGAACGCCGAATTGCGCGTCGACCTGATCGCCAGTGCGGCCCTGGTCGCGCGGGAGATCCCGCTGCCCGGCCCGCCGACGCGCACCGTCCTGCGGCCGCTCTCGCCCGCCGAGCGCGCCCGCGCCGCACGCCTCGCCGCGGAGGTGGCCGGACAGCCGCCCCACGCGAGCGACGCGACCCATCGCCGCTCGGAGCCCGCCGCGCCGGCGGCCCGGTAGGCCGCTCCGCCGCACGCCGGTCCGCGCGCCGCGGCGCCGGCGCGTGTCGTCCGCGCGGCGGATCAGCCTGATCGCTCCGGGCGAACTTGCGCCTCGTGCGGCGCGCGCGTATCCAGGCGCCCCATGTCCGCCGTGCGCAAGACGCTGATCCTCGGCTCCGGCCCCGCCGGCTACACCGCCGCGATCTACACGGCGCGCGCCAACATGGCGCCGCTGCTGTTCGCCGGGCCGCAGCCGGGCGGGCAGCTCACGATCACCACCGACGTCGAGAACTACCCCGGCTTCCCCGAAGGGATCATGGGGCCGGAGATGATGGAGCGCTTCAAGGCGCAGGCCGAGCGCTTCGGCACCGAGGTCAAGCACGACGTCGTCGAGCGGGTCGACTTCAGCCAGCGCCCGTTCCGCGTGTGGACCAGCGCCGACGAGGAGTACGCCGGGCAGACCGTGATCATCAGCACCGGCGCCTCGGCGCTCTACCTCGGACTGCCGAACGAGAAGGCGCTGCAGGGCCGCGGCGTGTCGGCGTGCGCGACGTGCGACGGGTTCTTCTTCAAGAACAAGCACGTCTACGTCGTCGGCGGCGGCGACTCCGCCTGCGAGGAAGCGACGTTCCTGACCAAGTTCGCGAGCAAGGTGTCGATGGTCGTGCGCCGCGACGTCCTGCGCGCGAGCAAGATCATGCAGCTCCGCGCCCTGTCCAACCCGAAGATCGAGGTGCTCTGGAACCAGCAGGTCACCGACGTCTTCGACGTGAACGAGAACAAGGTGACCGGCCTGGAGCTGACCAACACGAAGACCGGCCAGAAGCAGCGCGTGCCCGCCGACGGTCTGTTCCTCGCGATCGGCCACCGGCCGAACACCCAGATCTTCAAGGAGTGGCTCGACCTCGACGAGGTCGGCTACATCAAGACCGTCCCGGGCAGGACGCAGACCAAGATCCCGGGCGTGTTCGCCTGCGGCGACTGCATGGATCCGTACTACCGCCAGGCGGTCACCGCGGCAGGCACCGGGTGCATGGCCGCGATCGAGGCCGAACGCTGGCTCGAGGCACAGGGCGAGGGCCACTGAGCCGCCGCGCGCGTCACCCGCCGCGCGGCGCGCGCGCCAGTCCCACGTAGCCGTCGGCGTCTACCCGCCCGCGCAACCCGAGCGGCCGCCAGCCCGGACCGTCGAGGCTCGGGCCCGCGGCCCACAACTCGCCTTCCTCGTCCGGCGGCAGGTCGCCGCGCGCGGGGTCGACGGCCTTCACCCGCACGCCCGGCAGCGGATGGCCGACGTAGCCGCGCCGCGCGCCGACCTGGTAGAAGCCCGCCGCGCGGTAGCCCTCGCTGCCGACCGTGACGATCGGACCGAGGTCGGCGCGCGCCAGACCCGCGAGCGGCCGCACGCCGAAGTGCGTCTCGAACGCGTCGATCGCGGCCTGGTCGTGGTCGACGCCGAGGCTGAGCACGGTGCGCACCGAGCCGAGCTGCCCGGGACGGCACCCGGCGACGAAGCGCGGCAGCAGGCCCGGCTCGGTCACCAGCACGTCGGCCGCGTAGCGCACGATCGCGCGCGCCAGCGCGCCGATGCCCGGCTCACCCGGCAGCACGAGCGCGAGACCGCGCGCGGCGCAGAGCCACAGCACGACCTGACCGAGCGCTTCGTGCAGGCCGCTGGTGCACGCGACCCGGTCGCCCTGCTCGAACGGCAGCACCTGCATGAGCCCCGCGACCTGCGCGCCGAGCGCGCCGTGCGTCAGCTCCACCGGCTGCCCCGCGTGGAACACGACGGCGGCCACGCCGTCGGGCACGATCCGGCGGCCGCCGCACGCGCGCACGAGCGCGTCGCCGAACCCGAGCGCGGCGACCGTGCGTGCCGCGGCGCGCGCGCCGACGCCGCGCGCGCGGCGCGCCGCCTCCAGGGTCGCGACCGGAACCGGCGGCAGCATCCGTCCGGCGCGCCAGCGCTCCCCCGTGACCAGCACGCGCGCGCCGCCGCGTTCCGCCTGCTCCGTCCAGCGCTGCGCGTCACCGTCCGGATCGAGCCACACCGCGGTGCGGCCCGAGAGCGCGACCGCGAGCGCGGCGAGTGCGCCGCCCATGCTCGGCGGAAACAGCAACGCGACGCGCTCGTGCTCGCGCCAGTGCCCGTGCAGCGCTCGCGCCAGCGCCAACGCCTCGACGAGGGCGCGGCCGCGCGCGAGCTGGCCGCGTGCCCGCCCGAGCAGCCACGCCGCCAGCGGGCGCCGGCGCGCGCGGCGCACGAACGACAACGGCAGCGGGCGCCCGGTGATCTTGCGCTCCAGCCAGGCGCGGGTGCCGAGGTCCTGCACCGCGGCGCGGATCGCGTGCGGCGGCGACTCGGCCGGCAGCGGCGGGCCGAACGTCACGGTCACCGGGTAGGGCGCGCGCTTCGGCCACTTCAGGAGGAAGCGCCCGCCGGAGAAGCTGAACAGGCTGCCCCACACGCGGTCCAGGTGCACGGGCACGATCGGCACGCCGGTGTTCTCCGCGATGCGGCGGATCCCCTTGCGGAAGGGCAGCAGCGCGCCGGTCCGGCTGATCTCGCCTTCGGGGAAGATGCACACGACCTCGCCGCGCTGCAGGTAGTCACG
>DATGPD010000639.1:0-3077 GCA_035305285.1 Planctomycetota bacterium | reverse complement strand
GGTCGTGCCCGTGCGGCCCGTGCGGGTGGCCGTGGCGCAGCTCTTCCTGCGTGGCGCCACGGATCGACACGACCTCGACCTCGAAGTGCAGGTTCTCGCCGGCCAGCGGGTGGTTGAAGTCGAGCACGATCTCGTCCTTCGTCACCTTCGCGACCCACACCGGCACGACGTCGCCATCCTCGTCACGGATGCCGAACTGCATCCCCGGTCGCGGCGTCTCCCCCGGCGGGAACGCGTGGCGCGGTACGGCCTGGGTCGCGTTCGGCTGGCGCTCGCCGTAGCCCTTCGCCGGCGGCACGGTGACCATCACGCGGTCACCGACCTTGTGGCTCGTCAGCTCGGCTTCCAGCCCGGGGACGATGTTGCCGTGGCCGTGCAGGTAGAGCAGCGGTTCGCCGCCCACCGAGGAGTCGACCTGAGCACCCGAGTCGAGCGTCAGGGTGTAGTGGATGCCGACGACCGTGTCGGCGGCAATCTGCTGCGGGGAAGACATTGCCGCACAGTAGGCCGGGCGCCGCCGCTTTCCATCGGTCCCCCGCAATGAACCGGCGGCGGAGCGGCAAGGCCGCGTCCGGGCGGCGTCGGGCCGATACGCGGAGGCGCACCGATCGTCGCGACCCATGCGCCCGCGATTTGCAGTGCACCGCACGCCCACGGCCGGGCCCCTGACCTTGAGCGCGCCCGCCGGAGAAGTCAGGATTCCGCCTGCGGGGCAGTCCACCCGCATCCCACCTCTGACCCAACCCACCATGCACAAGCTCGTCATCGTCGCCGGCGCACTAGCCGGATCCCTGTTCGCCCAGACGACCCAGGTCATCCCTGCCGACTTCGCGACCACCGAAGCGGGCAGTTCGACCGCCTGGCCGTTCGGCCTCGGCTCCGCCTGCCGCATCCAGTACCTGTACGGCGCCGGCGAGACCGGCCTCAACGCTCCGGTCACCATCCGGTCGCTCAACCTGCGCGCCAACGGAGGCGCCGCGAACGTTGCGAAGAACAACATCGACCTGGAGATCTCGCTGAGCACGACGTCGGTCACCGTCGGCACGGCGTCCACGACGTTCGCCAACAACCACGGCCCGAACCTGACGGTCGCCTACGTCCGGAAGATGACCAGCGTCCAGGCGACCATGGCCACCACCCCCGGCCAGTACACCGGCCCGCTGATGCTCGACGTGCCGTTCCCGTACGACCCGGCGGCGGGCAACCTCCTGATCGACTACGACATCGCGAGCCAGCCCGCCGGCACGTGGACGCACGACACGCCGTTCACCACGGCCGGCACACACACGGCCGTGGGCACGTCGTGCGGCGGCCTCAGCGCGAGCAGCACCGGCGGCGTGCTCGGCGGCTCGTTGACCCTGAGCATGTCGGGCGGCGTCGCCAACAACCCCGCCGTCCTCCTGGTGGGCACGACCGTGCTCCCGACCCCCGTGCCCGTGCCGGGCAGCCCGGGCTGCTTCCTGTACCAGGACTTCCCGGTCACGATCCCCATGCCGCTCTCGGCGACCGGCGCGGCGTCCCTGCCTCTCTCCGTTCCGCCGCTCTCGTTCTACCGCGGCGCCGTGATCCTCTCGCAGTGGGGCGCGGCCAACGCGTCGCTCGGCATCGAAACGACGCAGACCCGGCAGTCGACGCTCGCCTCCTGGGTGGTGCTGCGCGTGCACAACACGTCGAGCAACACGTCGCCGACCGGCACCGTGCAGAACTACGTCGGCATCGTCACCGAGCTGGGGCTCTGACGTCCGCGTCCCGTCGCCGAACCGCGACGGCTTCCGGCGGGCGCACGCGCGGCGCCCGAACCGCTGGCGGCCCGTCCGGGCCGTCAGCGCGGCGCCGGCACCAGCTCGCTCAGGTACTGCGGCAGCATCCGCCGCCACGTGACCCAGTCGTGCGGCCAGTCCCGGCCCCACGACACGACCCGGTTCGGGACGCCGCGCGCGCCGAGCGCGTGCGCGACCTTCCACGACTCCTCCGGGCTCTCCGCGCGCCCCTCCCCGTGCAACAACAGCACGAACCGCGTGCGCAGTCGGGCGAGGTGCGGCCCTTCCGGTAGCCCGGGCAGGAAGTGCAGGGGTGAGGCGCGGTACAGCTCGGCGTCGACCGGTCCGGACAGGAAGCGGGTGAGGTCGTACGTGCCGCTCATGCACACCGCCTGGGCGAACACGTCGGGGTGCCGGCACAGGGAGGCGAGCGCGTTGAATGCGCCGATCGACGCGCCGGCGGCGATGACCTCGCGCCCCGGGTCGCCGCCGCAGTCGGCGCGGATGAACGGCACGACCTCGTGCACGAGGAACTCGTCGTACTCGTTGTGCACGCGGCCGGCGAACGTCGTCGTGCGCTGCTCGCCGAGCCAGCGCTGCGCGGCCACCGAGTCGACCGAGTACACCTTGATCCTCCCCTCGGCGAGCAACCCGCCGAGCGCGTCGATCATGTGGAAGCGCTCGACCTCCTCCGCGTCGCCGCCGGCGGTGGGGAACAGGAGCACCGGCGTGCCGAACTCGCCCCAGCGCACCACGGTCACCTGCCGACCCACCCGGTGGCTGGTCCACTGCTCCTTGCGCTTGCTCATCGCCTGCGCTCCTGCGCCGGCGCGCGCGGCGGCGCGGCCGCGGCGCCCGGGCGGTTGCGCGCGCGCCACGCTTCGATGCCCGCACAGAACCGCTCGGTGAATTCGTCGACCTCGTGCGGCGGGTAGAGCGCGGCGACCTTCTCGCGCACCGCGCGCCGGCAGTTCTCCGAGCCGAACCATTCCCACGCCACCTCCGGCAGGTGCGCGAGGTGCGCCGCGCAGAACTCCTCGAACCGGTCGCGCTCGAAGTGCTCGGCGGCGAGCGCGGCGTAGCGCGCCAGCTTCTCGCGCGCCGGCAGGTCCAGCGCAGCAACCGCGAAGTACGGCCGCCAGTCGGGGTTGTGCCGGAACGGCCGCTTGGTGACCGCGGTGAACACCGCCCAGCGCAGCTTGGCGATCACCAACCACGGCCAGTGGCAGTGCAGCGAGGTGACCTGCGAGTCGGGGCAGGGGTTGGCGAAGTCGATCGGGTGCCAGGTGCCCGCCCTGCCGAGCAGCTCGCAGGAGT
>DATGPD010000638.1:0-2788 GCA_035305285.1 Planctomycetota bacterium | reverse complement strand
CTGCTGCTGACGATCCTCGGGATCGGGTTCATGGTGTTCATCCATGAACTCGGTCACTACCTCGCGGCGCGCGCGGCGAGGATCCGCATCCTCGTGTTCTCGCTCGGGTTCGGCCCGCGCGTGCTCGGCTTCCGGCGGGGCGGCTGCGACTACCGCCTGAGCCTCGTCCCGTTCGGCGGCTACGTGCTCGTCGCCGGCGCGGACAACTTCGAGCGACGCCACCTGTCGGCCGACGAGCTGAACGCGAAGAGTGCCGCGGCGCGCACGCTCTACTACGCCGGCGGCGTGCTGATGAACGTCGCGTTCGCCCTGATCGTGTTCCCGATCGTGTTCCACCGCGGCGTCGAGTTCACCGCGCCGGTCATCGGGAACGTGCTGGAGGGCGGCGTCGGCTGGCAGGCCGACCTCCGCCCGGGCGACCGGGTGCGCAAGATCGACGGCAAGGCGATCTACTCGTTCGACAACCTGCGCGTCGAGATCGCGCTCGCCGGGCGCAATCCGGTCGAGCTGGAGATCGAGCGCGACGGCCAGATCCTGCACAAGGTCGTGCAGACCGAGTACGACGAGCGCGAGGGCTTCCGGCGGATCAGCGTCCTGCCGCAGGTCGAGCCGGTGCCGGCCGAAATCCGGGTACGGCCCGGGTCGCCGGCGGCGCAGGCCGGGCTGCGCGACGGCGACCGCCTCCTCGCGATCGACGGCGTCCCGGTTCCGCCGGCCGAGGCCGATCGGCGGCTCAGCCAGCTGGAGCACTCCGCCGAGGGCACGCTGGTGCGCCTGCAGGTGCAGCGCGGCGACGCCGTGCAGGAGATCGCGTGGACGCCGCAGCCCGGCGAGAAGGCCTCGCGCATCGGCATCCGCCCGGTGCAGTCACGCGTGGTCGCGGTGCGTCACTCGTTCGCGCCGGCGGCCGGCCTGCACCCGGGCGACGAGATCGTCGCGGTCGACGGCGTACCGTTCGCCGACGACCGCCTGCGCGCGCCGCAGGAGGGCGGCACGATGGTCGTGCGCGTGCGACGCGGCACGCCCCCCGGCGAGGTCGACGTGCGCCTCGTCCTGACCCCGGAGCAGGCGGCGAGCCTCGCGGACAACGTGGTGCTCACGCTGCCGGACGGCAGCGCCGGCATCGCGGTGCTGGTCAGCGATCCGAACGGGCCGGCGGCGCGCGGCGGCCTGCGCGACGGCGACCGCATCGTCACCGTCGGCGGCGAGGCCGTCTCCAACTGGGGCGAGCTGTCAGCCGCGGTGCGCGGCTTCTCGGGCGGGGCGCTGGAACTCGGCATCCTGCGTGACGGCGAGGCGCGCACGATCAAGGTCGACCCGGCGCGCGTGCTCGACCTCGGCTTCACCGTGCAGGTCAACTACCTGCGCGAGCTGTACAAGGTCGACGGCGTCGGCAACGCGATCCACGCCGGGCTGGTGTGCTCGGCGGACATGCTGAAGCAGCTCTACGTCACGCTGAAGGAGATGCTGACCGGCGACGTCTCCGCGCGCAACCTCGGCGGGATCATCCAGATCAGCCGGGTCAGCTACGCGTTCGCCGAGTCGGGCTTCGTCCGGTTCCTCTACTTCCTGGCGATGCTCAGCCTGAACCTCGCGTTCGTGAATGTGCTGCCAATCCCGGTGCTCGACGGCGGCCATCTGCTGTTCCTGCTGATCGAGAAGATCAAGGGGTCACCGGTGAGCGCGAAGGTGCACGGCTACAGCCTGACGCTCGGGCTCGTGTTCGTCGTCGGGCTGATGGTGTTCGTCACCTACAACGACATCCTGCGGCTGTTTTGATCGCCTACCTGAGGCTCGTCCGCGCCGGCCTCCTGCTGTCGCCCGCGGCGGACGTGGTCGCCGGGATGGCGCTCGCCGGCCTGCCGTGGTCGGTCGACGCGGTGCGCACCGCCGCGGCGAGCACGTGCGTGTACGCCGCCGGCATGGTGCTCAACGACCACGCCGACCGGCACGCCGACGCGGTGCACCGGCCCGAGCGGCCGATCCCGAGCGGCGCAGTGCCCCCGGGGGCGGCGCTCACGCTCGGCGTCGTACTGCTCGCCGCCGGCTGCGCGCTCAGCCCCTGGCCGGTCTACCACGGCGGACTCGCGCTGCTGGCCGTGCTGTACGACTACGTGCTCAAGCGCCACGTCGCCGCGGGCGCGCTCACCATGGGCGTGCTCCGCGGCGCGAACCTGATCGCCGGCGGCGTGGTGGTCGGTCGAGTCGCGCCGGTCCCGCTCCTGCTGCACGCCGCGCTCGCCTACGCGGTCTACATCGTCGCGGTCACCCTCCTCGGGGTGCTGGAGGACGAACCCAAGGTGAAGGTGAAGGCGGTCGTCTCGCTCGCGCTCCTCGGCCCGCTCGCCGGTTGCCTCGCGCTCCTGCAGACGCCCCACGCCGCGGCCGCCGCCAGCGCCGGCTTCGCGCTCACCGTGCTGTTCTTGTTCGCGGCCGTGCGGCGCCGGAGCTTCGACCAGCGCGCGATCCGCCGGGTGATGACCTTCCTCCTGCTCGGGACGATGGTCTACACGAGCCTGCTGTGCCTCGGGGCCGGCCGCATGGTCGAAGCCGCCGCGGTGCTCGCGGCGGCGCTGGTCGGGCGCGCGATCACCCGCACCATCGCGGTCACCTGAGCGGCGGCGCGCCGCCCGAAACCGCGAACGCCGCGCACACGGCGCCGTCGGCGCCGTCGTCGCTGCGTCCGCGGGCCGACGCGTTCCGCGCCGCGACCGCGCTCCTATGATCGGGCCGATGTTCGCCCGCGCTGCCTCCCTCGTCCTCTTCGCCGCGTCCGCCGCCGCGCAGG
>DATGPD010000637.1:0-8042 GCA_035305285.1 Planctomycetota bacterium | reverse complement strand
GTTGCGGCGGCGCGCTGCGCGGCGACGTCGATCGTGGCACCGCAGCCTTTGCACTTCGCCGAGGCCGCCTTGAAGTCGGCCGGCAGCTTGTACTTCGCGCCGCAGTTGGCGCAGACGATGGTGGAAGGCGCTGGGGTCATTGCGGTCGGATGGGCGGAAGGACTGGGGGGGAGGTCAGCGGGATCACTTGTCACCCTTCAGCTTCTTCGCTGGCTGGAGGAAGTCCTCCTCTTCCTTGTCGAAGGCCGCGTCGAGGGGTTTGTCGTGGTAGTAGTACCACCAAGCGTACCACTGCTTGAGCGCCGAGGTGCGCGCTTGCTCGTTCTGCTCGGGGCTGATCAGGACGGTGTTGTGCGCGGGGGAGAAGCCGAACGCCTGCCCGGACATGTCACGCAGCAGCGCGTCGATCTGCGTCAACTTCGCGATGCCGTCGGGGGTGTCGGCCTTGATGTCGTTGAACCGCGTCAACAGGCGCGGCACGGCCGGCTTGCCGATTTCGGCCAGGCGGTTCTTCACCTTGGTCCGATGGCGCGGGAGGAAGTCGGAGTCCGTCCGGATCAGCTCGTTGACCAGCCGGTCGATCTCCTCGCGCAGTTCGGGCGGGGTGTCCGGGAGGTGGTCGAGCGGCACGATCTCGGCCTCGAAGACCTTGACCTTCCTGCCGCCGACCTCGACCTCGCGCGCCTGCGGTTTGGCGATCTTGTCGTGCTTGGTGCGCTGCCTGACCGGGCGCTCGACTTTGGGGCGCGGCGGGCTGGTCACCGAGAAGCCGTCGACCAGCGTCTTGCCGTCCCGGGTGGTGAACGACAGCTCGATGACCGCGTCCGGCGACGCGTAGCGCTCGCGCGCCTCCGGTCGCGCGCTCACCGCGAGGCTGACCCGTCCGGCGGACGCATCGGCCATCGACGCGTCGACCAGCCGGCCGTCGTACGGCTCGAACTCGCGCAGCACCTTGGTGTCCTCGTGCGTGGCGAGCGCCTCCAGGATCTCGTCCTTCAGCTTCGTGCGCTCGTCGCCGGACATCGTGCTGACCATGCGGTTCTCGCCGAGGCCGAACCGGCGCTGGAAGGCGTCGAGGTCGGTGGTGATCGCGAGCGCGATGCGGTCGTCGGCGGCGACTGCCGCGGCCCACTTGCGCACGTCCTTGACGCGCTCGTGGTTCCAGCCGATATCCGGGGCCGTCGCGACGGGGGCCGGCTTGGCCGGCGGCGGTTCCTTCCCCGTCGCCAGGATGATCGCGGCCACGATCACCACCGCGCCGCCGCCGATCACGAGCGGTGCGGCATTCGGGTTTCCGCCGCCCGAGCGGCGGGGACGTGACGAGCCAGCGCGCCGGGCGCGCGAACGTGTTTGAGCCACCAGGAAGACCGAATACGACGATGGGGCGGCGGCCGCTCTGCGGCCGCGGGAACCCTAGCGCCGGCCGCGGGGCCCTGCAACCGCCTCACTGGCGGCGCGTGGCGCCGGGCGAGCCTGCCGCGCGATGATGTCGCAGTGTCGTTCACCGTCGTCACCGACCTGACCCCGGCAGGGGACCAGCCGCAGGCGATCGCCGAGCTGACCCGCTTGCTGGGCTCGGGCGCTACCCATTGCACCCTGCTCGGGGTCACCGGTTCGGGGAAGACGTTCACCATGGCCAAGGTGATCGAGGCGCTGCAGCGCCCGACCCTGGTGCTCGCGCCGAACAAGACCCTCGCCGCGCAGCTGTACGGCGAGTTCCGCGCCTTCTTCCCGCACAACGCGGTCGAGTACTTCGTCAGCTACTACGACTACTACCAGCCCGAGGCGTACGTGCCGACGACCGACACGTACATCGAGAAGGAGGCGACGATCAACGAGGCGATCGAACGGATGCGCAACTCGGCGACCCGTTCGCTCATGGAGCGCCGCGACGTGTTGATCGTCGCCTCGATCAGCTGCATCTACGGCCTGGGTTCGCCGGAGTACTACCGCGAGCTGTCGGTGCGGATCGTCAAGGGGCAGGAGTACGAGCGCGACGCGCTGCTGCGCGCGCTCGCCACGATCCAGTACCACCGCGACAACATCGACTTCGCGCCCGGCCGGTTCCGCGTGCGCGGCGACGTGATCGAGATCTTCCCGGCGTACGAGGAGCAGCGCGCGATCCGCATCGAGCTGTTCGGCGACGAGGTCGAGGCGATCCTCGACATCGACCCGCTGCGCGGCGAGATCCTGCGCGAGCGCGACGAGGTGACCGTGTATCCGACGTCGCACTACGTCACCCCGCAAAACCGGCTGCTCGCCGCGTGCGAATCGATCGAGCAGGAGCTGGAGGAGCAGCTGCAGCTCCTGCGCTCCGCGGGCAAGCTGCTCGAGGCGCAGCGCCTGGAGCAGCGCACGCGGCACGACCTGGAGATGCTGCGCGCGACGGGTTCGTGCAACGGGATCGAGAACTACAGCCGGCACCTGGACGGGCGCGCGAAGGGGCAGCCGCCGGCGACGCTGCTCAACTACTTCCCGGACGACTTCCTGCTGTTCATCGACGAGAGCCACGTCGCCGTGCCGCAGGCCGGCGGCATGTTCCGCGGCGACCGCAGCCGCAAGGAGATGCTCGTCAAGCACGGCTTCCGCCTGCCGTCGGCGATGGACAACCGGCCCCTGATGTTCGAGGAGTTCGTTGCCCTGCAGAACCAGGTGGTCTACGTGTCCGCCACTCCGGGCGACTACGAGCTGGAGCAGTCCGCCGGCAACGTCGTCGAGCTGGTCGTCCGCCCGACCGGGCTGGTCGACCCGCCGGTGGAGATCCGTCCGGCGCGCGGCCAGGTCGACGACGTCGTCGCCGAGACCCGCGCCCGCGTGGCACGCCAGGAGCGGGTGCTGATCACGACGCTGACCAAGCGCAGCGCGGAGGAGCTGACCGACTACCTGCGCGACCTGGGGTTCAAGGTCCGCTACATGCACAGCGACATCGACAGCATCGAGCGCGCCGCGCTGATCCGCGACCTGCGGCTCGGCGTGTTCGACGTGCTGGTCGGCATCAACCTGCTGCGCGAGGGCCTCGACATCCCGGAGGTGACCCTGGTCGCGGTGCTCGACGCCGACCGCGAGGGTTACCTGCGCAGCAAGACCTCGCTGATCCAGACCTGCGGTCGCGCCGCGCGCAACGTCGACGGACGGGTGATCCTCTACGCCGACAAGCGCACCGAGTCGATCGACGGCGCGCTCGCCGAGATGACGCGGCGGCGCGAGCGGCAGGAGGCGTACAACCGCGAGCACGGCATCACCCCGAAGACGATCCGCAAGGCGGTGCGCGAGCTGCTGGAGTTCGAAGAGGCCGCCGCCGGCACCGACGAGGCCGACAAGCCGGCGCGCCGGCGGCGCGGCGCGGCGGAGGTCGACTTCCAGGACCGCCGGGCGCTGGCGGCGCACATCACCAAGCTGCGCGGCGAGATGCTCGCCGCGGCGCGCAACCTGGACTTCGAACTGGCGGCGCAGATCCGCGACGAAGTGTTCCGCTTGGAGCGGCTGGAGCTGCGCCTGTCGTGAAGGAGTCGATCGCCGAGAAGGTCGCGCGCTTCCCGGAGGTGCCCGGGATCTACGTGTTCGTCGACGGCCAGGGCAGGGCCTTGTACGTCGGCAAGGCGGCCAACCTCCGCGCGCGCGTGCGCAGCTATCTGAAGCCCGGCGGTGACGGCCGGCCGGCGCTGCCGTTCGTCGCCGAGCAGGCCGAAGACGTCGAGTTCGTCGCCACCCGCACCGAGCAGGAAGCGCTGCTGCTCGAGAACACGGTCATCAAGAAGCGCCGGCCGGTCTACAACGTCCGCCTGAAGGACGACAAGTCGTTCCTCCTGCTGCGCCTCGACCGGCGCGAGCCCTGGCCGTGGTTCCGGTTCGTGCGTCGGCGGCGCGACGACGGCGCGGAGTACTTCGGGCCGTACGCGTCCGCCAAGGCGGTGCGGCGCACGCTGCGCCTGTTGCACAAGGTCGTGCCGCTGCGCGACTGCACCGACGCCGTGTTCCACAACCGCAGCCGGCCGTGCATGAAGCACCAGATCGGGCGCTGTCCGGCGCCGTGCGTCGGGCTGATCGACCCCGAGACCTACCGGCGGAACCTGGAGCGCGCCGCGCGCATCCTGCGCGGCGACACCGCCGAGACGCTGCACGAGCTGCGCGAGAAGATGGACGTCGCGGCCGCGGCGCTCGAGTACGAGCGCGCGCACGCGCTCAAACTGCAGATCGAGGCGCTCGCCGCGGTGAGCGAGCGCCAGCTCGTGGTCGGCGACCGTGACGCGGACCGCGACGTGTTCGGACTGCACCGGGTGGGGGAGGAGCTGAGCGTCGTGGTACTCGCCTACCGCGAAGGCCGGCTGGAGGAGACCCGGCGGTTCGCGTTCCGCACCGCGCTGTCGGACGCGCTGTTCCTGGCCGACCTGCTGCCGCGGTTCTACGAGGGTGACGTGTACGTGCCGCGCGAAGTCGTCGTGCCGTCGGCCGTCGAGGACCGCGCGCTGCTGGAAGGCTGGCTCGCCGGCAAGCGCGGCGGCAAGGTCGAGATCCTGGTGCCGCAGCGCGGCGAGCGCCGTCGCCAGCTCGAACTGGCGTGCGCGAACGCGATGCTGGTCGATGCCACGGAGTCCGACGCGCAGGCACGCCTGCGCGCGGCGCTGGCCGAGCTGGGCACGCTGGTGGGCCTGTCCGGGGCGCCGCGGCGCATCCACTGCCTGGACGTGTCGACCATGCAGGGCCGCGACACGGTGGCGTCGCGCGTGGCGTTCGTCGAGGGCAAGCCGGCGAAGGCCGGCTACCGGCGGTTCAGGATCAGCGCCGCCGCGTCGGGCGACGACTTCTCCGCGATGCACGAGGCGGTGCGCCGCAGTCTGACGCGCAGCCTCGAGGACGAGAGCGACGAACTGCCCGACCTACTGATCATCGACGGCGGCGAGGGCCAGCTCGCGGCGGCGCACCGCGCGATCGCCGACGTGGGACTGGGCGAGGACCTCGCAGTCGTCGGGCTCGCGAAGAGCCGGCTGCAGGGCTTCGAGCGCGGGCGGCGCGTGGCGTCCGCCGAACGCCTCGTGCTCGCCGGGCGCAGCGCGCCGGTCGCGCTGCCGGAGGGCGCACCGGTGACCCTGCTCGTGGCGCGGATCCGCGACGAGGCGCACCGCTTCGCGATCTCCTACCACCGCAAGGTGCGCGAGCGGCTGACCAGCGAACTCGACCGCATTCCCGGGGTCGGCCCGTCGCGCCGGCGCGCGCTGCTGCGCCGCTTCGGCTCGCTGCGCGGCGTGCGCGAAGCGGGCCTCGAGGAACTGAAGGCGGTTCCCGGCCTCGGCGCGGCGGTCGCCGAGCGCGTGTTCCACGCGCTGCGCGGCGCGCGGGCCGACGAGTCGCGCTGAACCGGGACGGGGGGCGGGCGCGGGCGCGCGGCGGATCCGTGCCGCATGCCGGCGGACGCGCCGGCGCCGCGCTCAGGCGCGCGGATGGAACCGGGCGTGTGCGGCGCGCAGGCGGCGTGCGTCGACGTGCGTGTAGATCTGGGTCGTCGCGAGCGAGGCGTGACCGAGCATCTCCTGCACCGAGCGCAGGTCGGCGCCGCCCTCGACGAGGTGGGTCGCGAACGCGTGGCGCAGCTTGTGCGGCGAGCACGCGACCCGGATGCCGGCGCGCGCAGCGTGTTCGCGCACGATCTGGAACACGCGCGCACGGTCGAGCGGCCGGCCGCGCACCGACAGGAACAGATGGTCCCCGGCGTCGCCGCCGGGCGCGCGCCGCGCGAGGAGCGGACGCACCTCTGCGATGTACTCCGCGAGCAGCGCCGCGGCCCGCGCGGAGAGCGGCACGAGGCGCTCGCGTCCGCCCTTGCCGCGCACGCGCAGGAAGCGCTGCTCCGCGGCGAAGCTCGCCAGCGTGAGGCCGCACGCCTCCGACACGCGACAACCGGTGGCGTACAGGCAGTGAAGCAGCGTCGCGTCGCGCTGCCCGAGCGGCGTGCCCGGGTCATTTGCCGCGAGCAGCCGCTCGACCGCCGCTCGGCCGAGCACCGGCGGCAGCCGCCGCTCGATCCGCGCGCCGAGCAGACCCTCGGTCGGATCCTCGACGAGGTGGCCTTCGGCCGCGAGGTAGCGGAAGAAGCCGCGCGCCGCGGCGAGCATGCGCGCGACCGACGCCGGCGCCTTCGTGCGGCGCTGCGCGGCGAGGTGGCGCACGATCCGTTCGCGGTCGGGCAGGCCGGGGCCGGTCGCGAGCAGTGCGAGCAGATCGGTCCGGTACGCGGCGACGGTGCGCGGCGAGAGCTGGAGTTCCAACTCCAGATAGAGCAGGAACTCGTCGAGCAGCGCGGCGGCGTGCGCGGTCGCATCGCACACGGACCGATCGAGTGTCGCCGGTCCCGGATCGGGACGGGCGGGAGCGCGCGAGGGCCGGGTCGGGATGGCCTTGACCACCTATTCGGGCACTTATATGGTCCCGCGCCCTTTGTGGACAGCGGCGGCCGGGGAGGTGCTCCTCCCCGGCCGCTCCCATCATCAACCTCGCAACGGCAACGAGTACGAGTGTCATGACGAAGCCGACCAAGGCCGAGCTCGCGAAGTACGAGAAACTCCTGCGCCATCAGCTCTCGGTGCTCACCGGCGACGTCGGGTCGCTGCGGGACGAAGCGCTGCGGGCCTCCGAGCAGGACAACTCCGTCGATCACTTGGCCGACCAGGGCACCGACAACTACGACCAGAGTTTCATGCTCGGGCTGATCGAGAACGAGGAGGAGACCATCCAGCTGATCCACGAGGCGCTGGACCGGATCGCGGGCAAGGGTGAGGTCGCCTACGGCATGTGCCTCATGTGCGCGGAGGAGGTCGAGCGCGAGAAGGGCAAGAAGTCGGGCAAGAAGGTCGACCCGTGGATCCCCAAGGCGCGCCTCGAGTACGTGCCCTGGGCCCGCTACTGCGTGCGGCACCAAGAGGAGGCTGAGCGCAGCCGCGAGAGCGCGTGACCCCTGCACCGCCAGCGGCCGGCACCGAGCATGGCGCGAGCAAGGCCTGGTTCTGGCTCCCGATCGCGCCGCTCGTCGCGCTCGACCTGTGGACCAAGGCGGCGGTGTTCGCCTTCCTGGACGAGCGCTATCCCGGGCAGGGCGTGGCCGCGCGGCACGAGATCTTCGACGGCCTCGTCCGTCTGGAGCTGGTCCGCTGGCACAACCCGGGCACGATCTGGGGCCTGTTCCAGGGCTACAACCTCCCGCTCGTCGTGCTGCGGTGCGTGGCGGTGGTGCTGATCGTCGGCTACGTGGTCCGCCTGCAGCGCGCCAGCCGCGGCCTCCTGCTGGTGCTGGGCGCGATCCTCGCCGGGGCGCTCGGCAACCTCTACGACAACTTCACCGAGCAGGGCGGGGGGGTGCGCGACTTCCTCTACTTCACCTTCTTCCCGAGCGGCTGGAACAAGGACTTCCCGGCCTTCAACGTCGCCGACGCCTGCATCTCGCTCGGCGTGTGCTATCTCGTCCTGTCGATCCTGTTCGACGGGGGCAAGTCGGCGGCCGCCGGACGCGCGGCCCCGGTGGCGCACGGCGGCCCGTGACCGGGCGGGGGGCTCCGCCTGCGGCCTGCGACGCACCGGGCGAGCATATGGATCTCGCCCTGACCGGACCGGCGTCGTACACTCCACCGCATTCGTGATGAGGTCGAGCTCGCAGCTCCCGGTAGCGGTCCAGCCGCGCGCGGCGCGGTGCGGCCGGTGCTCCGGCGAGGCATGCATGCGCCGGGGAGGTCGGCAATGAGGCTTGCCGACCTGCGGCTCGCTACGGTGCAGCGCGCGGTCGGCATCTACCTCGACATGGCGTACGGAGGATCGGGCGCGGCGCGCCGCGCGCCGGATCTGTCCCTGCCGGAGGACGCGAGCGCGGAGCGCGTGCTCGAGCTGTTCCAAAAGGAAGTCGTCGCCGACGACGACGGCGAGCGGCGGGTCCGATACACGCTGCGCCTCGGCAACCGCAACTACCCGTTCATGAAGCTGGTGCTGCAGGAGCACCTGGTCGCCGGCGAGTACATCTTCGCGGTCGACACGCACGACGAGATGGAGATCAAGCCGGA
>DATGPD010000636.1:0-3529 GCA_035305285.1 Planctomycetota bacterium | reverse complement strand
ACCCGCGCTTCCAGGACGGCAGTCTGCGCGGCGTGCTGGTGCGGGCGACCGGGACCGGCGCGCTCGGCGTCGTGCTGCTCTCGGCGACCGAGTTCCTGCCCAGGGAACGGGCGGTAGCCGAGGCGATCGGCGCGCTGGGTGCGGCGGCGGTGTGGGTGAACTGGCTGCCGACGCCGAAGGCGCACGCCGGCACCCTGCCGACGCGGGTCGACGCGTTCGACGCGGCGCAACTGCTCGGCCCGCACACCCGCGGCGTGTACGGCGAGGACCGCCTGATCGAGGAACTGCACGGCATCCGCTATCGCGTGTCCCCGGCGTCGTTCTTCCAGACCTCACGCTTCGGCGCCGAGCAGCTCGTCGCCACGGTCGACCGGCTCGCCGGGCCGCTGGAAGGACACACGGTGATCGACGGCTACTGCGGCAGCGGCCTGCTCAGCCTCGCGCTCGCGCGTCGCGCCGCCGCGGTCGTGGGCGTGGAGGACGACGAAGAGGCGGTCGCCGACGCCGAACGCGCCGCGCGCGACAACGGGCTCGCCAACGTCCGCTTCGTCGCGGGCGCGGCGCAGCGGATCCTGCGCACGCTCGCCGCAGAGCGCCCGCACCTCGTCGTGCTGGACCCGCCCCGCGCGGGCTGCCACGTCGGCGTGCTCGACGCGGTCGCGCACGACCTGCGTCCCGACGAAGTGCTGTACGTCGCGTGCGACGTGCAGTCGCTCGCGCGCGACGCCGCCGAGCTCGAACGGCTCGAGTACGCGGTGCACGAGGTGCAGCCGATCGACATGTTCCCCTGGACGCATCACGTCGAGACGGTGGCCCGCTTCGTGCGCAACCCGCAGCTGCGCACCGGGCGGAAGCGCTTCAGCCGGGCCGCGGGCGAGCGACTCCTCGCGAAGGCGCGGGCGCAGCCCCGCACCGCGCCGTAGGCCGGGAAGTCCGGGCTCGGGACCGGGCGATCGGTCCCTTCGAGCGGGGTGTTGCGCACCGCGCACGGCGCTGCGATGCGCCGCGACGTGTAGCCTCCGCGCGGCGCGGTACTATCCGGTGCCGGACCGACGCGTTCGGCCCCCCACCCCACGATGCATCCCCGCGGCAGCCTCTTCCTGTTGTTGTGCGCCGCCGGCTGCCTGTCCGGCATCGGCTTCGTCGCATTCGGCCTCGGGACCGAGACTTCCGCTGCAGAGAGCGTCGTCGAGGTCCCTGAGGAACCGGCTCCCGTGGAACCTCCTCCGCCGGCGCGGCTGGAAAGCCGGACGTTCGCCGGACGGCCGACCCTGGTCGAAGGCGACTTCCGGCGCGACGAGCGCGTCGAGGTGGTCGAGGCCTCCCCGGCGGAAGGCCCGCGCACCGGCGTCATCCGCGGCGACGTGACCATGGAGGCGCGCGCCGCGCAGGAGCTGCGCTCGATCACGATCAAGGTCAGCGAGGCGATGCGCGACGACGGCGACACCCGCCCGCGCTTCACCAGGCTGCACGGCGTGCGCATCGACCCCACCCAGGGCACGCCGACGTTCCACATCACCGGCGTCCCGTTCTCCGACTTCGGCTACGTCGTCCAGGCGATCGTCCCGGGCTTCAACGGCACCGAACAGACGGTGCACCTCAACGAGCGCTCGCCGGTCGCCGACGTCGTGCTCGGCGTCCATCCCGGCACGCCGTTCAGCATCCTGCTGCGCGACCAGGACCTGAACCCGCTCGCCGGGGTCGAAGTCAACATGACGCCCGAGGGCCCGCCGGAAGGACGGCAGGTGCACTACAAGCGCACCGACAGCTTCGGGGCGGCGGTGTTCGAGAACGTCCTGCGCGGCGCCTACACCGTGTACATCGGCGGCGCGGAGCCGCTCCTGCCGCCGCAGACGGTGGAGGTGTTCGCCAGCTCGGGCACGCAGGCGCAGAGCAAGACGATCATCGTGCCCAAGGGCGAGACGCTGACCGTGAACCTGTTCTCGCCCACCGGACACGGCATCGCCGGCGTCGAGGTCAAGCTGTCCTCCGGATCGGGCACGCTCTACCGGGAGATGAAGCAGGTGACCGACTGGTCGGGCCGGGCCACCTTCCAGCACCTCGTGCCCGGCTCGTACTGGGTCAACGTGATCGACCCGCGCTACGAGCCGCGCACCCTGCCGGCGACCGTGCGCGCCGGCGAGAAGCCGAAGGACGTCAACGTCCGCCTGGTCATGCGCTGAGCCTCGGGCGCCGGCGGCGGCCGACCGGGGCCGGGGCTGCCGCCCCGGCGGCGCGGGGTTTCCGCCCCGCGGCCGCGTCCCGCCCGTCCCGCGCTGGACCGGGCGCGCCCGCGCGCGTAGCGTGCAAGGCATGGCTCAGCTCCTCGTCGACCTCGCCGAGCTCGACCTGTCCCAGGACGTGGTGCCGGAAGAGGAGCTGCGCGCGATGCTGCCGCACGCGTACGAGTTCCAGCTCATCGACGGCATCTGCCACCTCGACCTCGAGCAGGGCATCGTCGTCGGCTACAAGCGCTGGGACGCGAACCCGTGGTGGGCGCGCGGGCACATCCCCGGGCGGCCGCTCATGCCCGGCGTCCTGCTCGCCGAGGGCGCGGCGCAGGTCGCGACCGTGCTGATGAAGAAGCGCGAGGGCTGGGGGCTGGACCGGTTCATCGGGCTCGGCGGACTCGACAACGTGCGCTTCCGCGGCACCGTCGTCCCCCCGGCGACGGTTTACTTCGTGTCCAAGGTCGGCACGCGCAGCTCGCGCATCGCCAGGTACCCCGCGCAGTGCTTCCACGCCGGGAAGATGGTGATGGACATGGAGCTGCTCGGCGTCCTGCTGTGAACGGCGCGGCGGCGCCGCCGCCCCGCGCAACGTCGTTCCGCGCCGGCTGCCTCGGCGTCGCCCTGGTCGCGCTCGTCGCGTGGTGGCCGCTGTCCGCCTACTGGCAGAGCGACGACTTCCTCGCGGTGACCTACGCCGCCGACTGGCGCCGTGCGCTCGCCGACTTCACCGGCAACCAGTACGGCACGCCCGCGCTGGTGTGGTTCTACCGGCCGCTGATCACGCTGAGCTTCGCCATCGACGCGTGGCTCGGGGGCGCCGACCCGTTCGTCGCGCACTGCAGCAACGTGGTCGCGCACGCGGTCTCGACCGTGCTGGTCGCGTTGCTCGGACGCCGGCTCCTGGGTGCCGGTCCGGGCCTCGGCCTCGCCCTGCTCTTTTCGCTGTGGCCGGCGCACGCCGGCTCGATCCTGTGGGCGGTCGGCCGGGTCGACAGCCACACCACGATGTGGATCCTGCTCGCCTGCTTCGCGACCGTGCGCTGGCTCGATTCCGGCCGCGGGCGCACCCTCGCGCTCGGCGCGTTCGCCCTCGCCCTGCTCAGCAAGGAACTGGCGTTCGTGACCCCGGTCCTCGCTGGCCTCCTCGGGTTCGCGCTCGGCGCGCCGGGCGCGCGCGTGCGCCGCGCCTGGCAGGCGGCATGGCCGCTGCTCGTCCTGTTCGCGGTCTACCTCGTGTGGCGGAGGATCGTGCTCGGCCGGTTCGTAGGCGGCTACCAGGACGCGGCGTTCGAGCCCGT
>DATGPD010000635.1:0-2005 GCA_035305285.1 Planctomycetota bacterium | reverse complement strand
CGCAGATGTAGGCGCCCGCGCCCCGGCGCAGCCACACGCGGAACGCGAAGCCGCTGCCGCCGACCGAACTGCCGAGCCACCCGGCCCGCTCCGCTTCCTCGATCGCGCGCTCCAGGATCGCGTAGGTCTCCGGGTACTCGTAGCGCAGGTAGATGAAGCCCTGGTTGGCGCCGCACGCGTAGCCCGCGATCGCCATGCCTTCGAGCAGGGCGAACGGGTCGTGGTCCATGAGCGCGCGGTCCTTGAAGCAGCCGGGCTCGCCCTCGTCGGCGTTGGCGACGATCGTCTTCGGCCCGCCCGTCGCCTCGCGCACCGCCTGCCACTTCGCGCCGGTGGGGAAGCCCGCGCCGCCGCGCCCGGCGAGCTTGCTTTCGGTGATCTGCTGGATCACGCCTTCCGGCGGCAGCGCGAGCGCGGCCTTCAGCCCGGCGAAGCCGCCGGTCGCGAGGTAGCCCTGCAGCATCGCGCGGCCCGGCGCCCGGATCGCCGCGAACACGCACTCCGGCGTGCCGCCCGGGTTGGGCGGCGGCAGCGGCGACGGCTCGGCGCGCAGGTCGCTCGCGCGCGTGCCGACCAGCACCTGGTCGCCGCGCAGGACGGGGATCGGTCCGTCGCAGCGCCCGGCACACGGCATCGGCGTCGCACCCTCGGCCCGCAGTTCGGCGAGGAGCGCGTCGCTCCCGCGCAGCTTGCAGATCACGCCGTCGCAGACGCGCGGGGCCTGCTTGCCGGGCGGGTGCCGCTGGAAGAAGTGGTAGAAGGTCACCGTGCCGTACAGGTCGGCGAGCGGATGACGCAGACGCTTGCTGATCGTGCGCAGCGCCTCCTCCGACAGGAACCCGTCGCGGTCGTGGAACGCGTGCAGGATCGGCAGCAGCGGCGCGGGCTCGTTCGCGTAGCGCGCGAAGATCTGGTCGTCGGTCGGCCGGGTCACGAGGGACGAGGCTAACGCGGCGGGGGCGGGCGCAAAACGGTGTCCGATGCCAGGCGTGCGCGTACGCACGGCGTCCGACACCGCTTTGCTGACGGCGATGGGCTGCCGCCGTGCGACGTGAGGCGGCTTCCCTGCGCGATGCCCTGGCCAAGGGGCTGGGGCGGGCATGCCCGGCTCGCGGCGGACCCATCGCCGGAGGCCTGCACGACGCTGCTCGACGTGTGCCTGACGAACACCGCGTACGACCCCCAGGTGGAGGGTTCGCGCGCGCCGTACCTGGCCGCGTGACCGGGATCTGCGTCCGCCGGCGCCGTCACTCGACGCCCGCGCGCTCCAGCCGGCGGCGTTCCTTCTCGTTGCGCACCACCTTGCGCAGGCGCACCGCGTCGGGAGTCACCTCCACCAGCTCGTCGTCGGCGATGTACTCCAGCCCGTCCTCGACGGTGAAGATGCGGGGCGGGAGCAGCTTGACGAAGTTCTCCTTCGTGCTGGAGCGGACGTTGGTGAGCTTCTTCTCGCGGGTGAGGTTGACGACGAGGTCGCCCTCCTTGCAGTGCTCGCCGACGATCATGCCGTCGTAGATGTCGGTCTGCGGGTGCACGAAGAACGTGCCGCGGTCGCGCAGCGAGTCGAGCGCGTAGAAGGTCGACGTGCCCTGGGTCATCGAGATGAGCACGCCTGCCGTGCGCTCGGCGATCGGGCCGCGCCACGGCTCGTAGCCGTGGAACACGTGGTGCATGGTCGCCTGCCCCGAGGTCGCGTTCAGCAGGCGCGTGCGCACGCCGATCAGGCCGCGCGCCGGGACGCTGAACTCGATGCGCTGGAAGCGGCCCTTGCGCGTCATGTTGAGCATCTCGGCGCGTCGCTCGCCGAGGATCTCGATCACCTTGCCGGTCGTGTTCTCCGGGCAGTCGACGGTGAGGTGCTCGATCGGTTCGCACTCCACGCCGTCGATCTCGCGCAGGATGACCTTCGGCTTGCCGACCGCGAACTCGTAGCCCTCGCGCCGCATGTTCTCGAGCAGGATGCCGAGGTGCATGACGCCGCGCCCGGAGAGCAGGAACGAGTCCG
>DATGPD010000634.1:0-3878 GCA_035305285.1 Planctomycetota bacterium | reverse complement strand
TCGAAGTAGCGCGCCTCGTCGAACACGTCGTAGGTCGGCAGCAGCGACTTGCGTGCCACGATGCGCACCAGGCCGTCCTCGATTGCGGCGACCGCGTTGAACAGCGGCCGGCCGCCCTCGTGGCGCCGCTCGTTGCGCGCGAGGCAGCCGACCAGCACGCAGAGGTTCGGCGGCAGCGTGCCGGCGAGCGCCTCCAGAGCCCGGTCGTGCGCCTGCAAAAAGGTCTCGCGCAGGAGCAGGTCCTCGGCCGGGTAGCCGCACAGCGCCTGCTCGGGAAACACGACGAGGCGCGCGCCGGCGGCGGCGGCGGCGATCGCCGCCCGCTCGATCAGTCGGCGGTTGCCGGTGAAGTCGCCGACCGTGGGGTTGATCTGCGCGAGCGCGACCTTCACCGGACGAGCGCGGGCAGGGAGAACTCGATGTCCTCGCGCACGCCCTCGACCTCTTCGACGTGCTCCGCGCCGAGTTCGCGCAGATGGTCGATCACCGAGCGGACCGAGACTTCGGGGGTCGAGGCGCCCGAAGTCACGCCGACCGTGTGCACGTTCGCGAGCCAGGCCGGATCGATGCCGGCGGCGTCCAGCACGAGGTAGGCGGGCACGCCGGAGGACGCGGCGATCTCGCGCAGGCGGTTGCTGTTCGACGAGGTGCGGTCGCCGATCACCAGCCACAGGTCGACCGTGCCGAGCAGCTTCTTCACCGCCATCTGCCGGTTGGTGGTCGCGTAGCAGATGTCCTCCTTGCGCGGCGTGACCAGGCGCGGGAAGCGCTCGCGCAGCACCGCCATCACCCGCGACATCTCGTCGACGCTCAGCGTCGTCTGGGTGAGCACCGCGACGCGCTCGGGATCGGGCACCTGCACCTCGCGCGCCGCCTCGGCGCTCGGCACGACGACCGTCCGGTCGGGCGCTTCCCCGACGACGCCTTCGACCTCGACGTGGTCGGCGTGCCCGATCAGGAGGATCGTGTAGCCCTCGCGCGCGAAGCGCCGCGCCTCGACGTGCACCTTGGTGACCAGGGGGCAGGTGGCGTCGATCGCGATCAGGTCGAGGTCCTTCGCCTCGGCGACCACCGCGGGCGCGACGCCGTGCGCCGAGAACACGACGTGGCTGCCGGCGGGCACGTCGGCGAGCCGGTCGACGAACACCGCACCCTTCGCGGTCAGGTCGTCGACCACGACGCGGTTGTGCACGATCTCGTGGCGCACGTAGACCGGCGGACCGAACTTGGCGAGGGCGCGTTCGACGACCTCGATCGCCCGCTCCACGCCGGCACAGAACCCGCGCGGGCGGCAGAGCAGGACGCGGAGTCCCGGGGACGGTTGCGGAACGGGCGGCATCAGGGGCCGGGGATCTTAGCAACCGGGGTGTCCGACACCCTGCGACGACCGCCGATGCGGCGGATCCGCCCGCGCTACTGCAGCTCGATGATGTAGCCCGTTCCGAAGCTCACCGCGCCGGTCCGCGCCTGCCAGTCGCCCAGCGCGGAGACCCGCGCGACGCCGAGCGGGCCGCACACCGTGGCCGACACGCCGAGCGAGGTGACGTGCAGGAACGGGTTGGCGGTGAGGTCGCGACACAACGCCTGAGCGTGCAGCGCGCGGTGCACGAGGAACCGGTTGGCCGGCAAGGGGTAGGACGCCTGGCCGCGCCCGCCGGCGTCGGCGATCCCGGGCGTGACCGCGAGCCACTCGGTGTTGATCCAGCAGTCCGGGGCGCCGTGCGGCGCGAGCGCGTAGGGCAGCGGCAGGGCGCCCCACGTGCCGGTGCCCGGCTGCGCGCCGAGGACCACCGCGAACAGCGCGCCGGCCATCATGTTCTCGACGGTGTAGGTGACCCGGTCCCCCGCCTTGATCGACGCGTTCGGCGTGATGGTCAGCGGCAGGCCGCGACCGGTGAGGCACGCCGGGCCGAGTCGGCCGAAGGGCGTGATCGTGCTCGCGCACTGCAGCGGCGAATCGAGGCGGTAGTCGCCGGCTGGCTGCAGTTCGATGCGCAGGTCGACGACCAGCCCGGGGCGGTGGGTGCGCGGCCCGCGCACCGGCGACAGGTCGTAGAAGAACGGCTGCTGCGAGAACGGGATGCGGACGTCGCACGGCCGCGGCGCGGTCGGGCTCGGCGGCTGTCCCGGGAGCGAGAGCCGCAGGCCGGCGGCGACGAAGGTCGCGTCGGCGCCGTGGTTGTCGGCGAAGGTGGAACTCGCCTCGTCCGAGCGGCGCGCCGCCGTCGACATCTGCACGTGGACGATCAGGTACTGCTTCAGCGGGAACGAGGTCGTGCCCGGCTGGTCGTTGTCCGCGCGCAGGGCCAGGCTCTGCAGCAGCCTCGGGCCCGTCCACGGCAGCTCCTCCGCGTCGTACAGGCACTGGATGCGCGCCGGCTGCGCCAGACCGAAGGGGATCGCGGTGGAACTGCCGCCTTCACGCCCGGCCATCGACGCGGGCACGATCCCCTGCGCGGCGGGCGCACCCGCCGCCGCCAGAGTCACGACCCAGGACAGTCGTCGCCACCGCCGACCCGGCCTGCAAGCGTCCATGCCATTGCATCGACCGCGCCCGCCGGCGGGCTTGATCGTCGGCGCGCGCGCGGCGCCGGCGGCGCGCCGGTCCCGTTTCGAGAGCACTCCGTCGTAACGCACGGCATCGATCTCAAGGACTGCGCGGCGAGAACCGACAACCGGCCAGAGAACGGTCCTGACGCAATCCAGGGGGCTTCCTTGCAACTCGAGACAATCGCTTCACCTGTTTCCGTCGACGCCCCACACCAGCGTTATGCCGCGCTGCACCGCGCGGTCGAGCGCGGCATGGCGACCGATGCCACGTGGCGGGAGCTGGCCGAAGTCTGTCTACGCCTGAAGCATCACGATGAAGCCCGCTCGGCGTGCGAGAAGATCAAGGACGCGCACCTCCGCCGCGACGTCGAGCACATGCTGCAGCGTCGCGGCCTGCTGCCGCGCGAGGACGGCGGTCCGGTAGCGGTCGAGATCGACGAGCCCGGTCCGCGCTCGATACGCGAGGACGCGCTCGACGCGCTGCGCATCCTGTTCGAGGACCACATGCCGGTCACCACCGTGGTGACCACGCTGACCTTTCCGGTGGTCGTCGGCCTCGGCGGGTTCCTCACGTCGGCGACCAACAACTCGTTCTTGTTCCCGGCGATCGCCGCGCTGCCCGCGCTGTGCGTCGCCGCGGTGGTCGGCGGCATGAGCCGGCGGATCTTCCTCGACGCGGCGCAGGGTCTGGAGGACGCGCCGAAGATCCCCGAGCTGCGCGAGCTGTGCCGCCAGTCGATCCGTTTCCTGCGCGACGCGCTGGTGATCGGCCTGGTCCTGCTCGGTCCGGCGGTCGTGCTCGGCCTCGTGCAGGGCTTGATGGTGTCGACCCTGCTGGCCGCCGCCCTCGGTGCCTTCCTGCTGCCCGGCGCGCTCGCCATCAAGCAGCTCTCGCCCGACTGGCGCGCGCTGTCGCCGAACTGCCTGTTCCCCGCGATCGCGCGCCTGCGCACCGACTACGCCGCAACCGCGGGCCTGTGCACGCTCGTCGCCCTGCCGGCCGCGCTCGCCGCGGTGCTCACGACCGGCTCGCACCTCTACCTGCAGGCTTCGGTGGTCGGCCCGCTCGCGGTGGCGCCGCTGTTCTTCGCCGCGCGCCTCGTCGGGCTGATGGTGTACGGCAACCGCCACGAGCTGCGCGACCTGCTCACCGACGGCACGCCGCTGGCGGCTTCGAAGGCGCCTTCGGCGCGCACCCTGCGCAACGCCGCTCCGCCGCCGCGGCCGGCCCGGCGCGCCGAGTCGTCGCGGCCCACGCCGGTGCGCGCGCCGCTCGGTTCGCGCACGACGCCGCTCGCCTCGCGCACAACGCCGGTGGGTTCGCGCCC
>DATGPD010000633.1:0-3258 GCA_035305285.1 Planctomycetota bacterium | reverse complement strand
GCTTGCCTACGTCGTGTGCGCCTTCCTCGCCGGCGTCGGCGGGTGCCTGTGGGTGCTCGACGTGAACTCGGCGCAGCCCTCCGACTTCGGCAACTTCTTCGAGCTGTACGCGATCGCCGGTGCCGTGCTCGGCGGCTGCGCGCTGCGCGGCGGCGAGGTCTCGGTGGTCGGCGTGTTGCTCGGCGCAGCGACGATGCAGGTGCTGCGCAACTCGATCCGGCTCATCGAGGCGATCCCGCAGCAGATCGAGTTCGCGGTGATCGGCGCGGTGATCCTGGGTGGGGTCGTGGTCGACCAGCTCGTCCGGCGCGCCGCGGCGCGGCGGCGCAAGGGGTGAAGCGCGCCGACCTGATGCCCGTTGCAAGCGCCCTGGGAGCTGCAAGCGCGCAGCAGCCGGTGGGAGGACGGTCCGTCCGCGCCCGGGGCGTGGCGGTCAGCTTGCGCCGTGCACGCCACCGACCTGCATTCCTGGAATGGACAGTGGGCGGTACGCACGCAGCCCAGGTCGTCCGGAGGCGGGCGATACGGCGCGCCGAGACGTCTCGGTCCTGGACTGCGACACGCGCCAGCGAGCCTCGTTCGCGCCGGCCGTTGCTCCTTGCGGCGCGGACGCGGGCGCTGCGGAGCGGACCCGTCCATTAGGATTGCGGCGCAGTGTCGTCTCTCCTCGTCCCGCGTACTCCAGCCGGCGTCGCGCCGCGATCCTCACTGTCCGCCGCGGCGGCCGTTCCGCTGCCGGTCCTCGCCCCGCAGACCGCGCCGCAGCGCGACTTCGCCTACACGCTGCCCGGGCAATTCGCCGAGACGACGGTGAGCCAGCTCTGCCAGGCCCTCGGGGTCGGCATCGTGCTCAGCCTGATCCTGGTCTGGCATCACCGGAAGTTCACGTCCGCGATCACGAGCCGCGCCGAACTGCGCGGCGCGATCCCCTTCGTGCTGCTGACCACCGTCCTCGTGATCAGCGTGGTGAAGTCGTCGCTCGCGTTGTCGCTCGGGCTGGTCGGCGCGCTGTCGATCGTCCGCTTCCGGACGCCGCTGAAGGAGCCGGAGGAGCTGGCCTACGTGTTCCTCGCGCTCGCGGTCGGCCTGGGCCTCGGCGCGGGGCAGACGGTCGTCACGATCGTCGCGACCGTGGTGATCCTCACCTTCGTCGCGCTCGCGCGGCTCCGCCGCGACGCGGTCGGCAGCAAGCAGGTGTTCCTGTCGCTCGACGCGAGCAGCGATTCCGGGGCGAGCCTCGGCCGCCTGCACGACGTGATCGGCAGGCACGCGAGGAGCTGCGACCTGCGCCGCTACGATGCGCGCGACCACACGGTCGAGGCGACCTACGCGCTCGACGTGAACAGCGTCGCCGACGTCGAGCGGCTCGCCGCCGAGCTGCGCGGCGCGTTCCCCGGAATCGGCATCACCTTCCTCGACCAGAGCCGTCTGCCGACCGCCTGACATGCGCGTCGACCTGCACAACGCCGAGGGCAAGCGGCGCCGGCGGGCCCGGCTGTTCCTGGTCGGAGCGCCGATTGCCAGCGCGCTCGCCGCCGGTGGCCTGACGTTCTGGGCGTGCGACGGCCGGATCGCGGTGGGGGAGTGGATGCGCCGCCACGGCCACCACGCGGTCGAGCTGCGCACGCCGTGGCTCGCCGCGCTCGCCGACCTGCCCGGATCGTGGTTCCGCGCCGCGCCGGCACCGCAGATCGACCTCGGCATCTCGTTCCGCAACCTGCAGCTGCTGCGCGCGGCGCGCGAGGCGGCGCTGCGCGCCGGCTACCTGAGCAGCGCCTCCAAGCAGTCGGTCCCGGCGACCGTGACGGTCGGCGGCGCGACGACGCGCTGCAAGGTGCGCCTCAAGGGTGACCACCTCGACCACATCCTCGGCCGCAAGGTCTCGATGCGCGTGCAGGCGACCGACGGGCCGGCGATGCTCGGCATGCGCGCGTTCTCGCTGCAGACCCCGCCGAGCAAGGGCTTCCAGCTCGAGGCCCTGTTCCACGAGAGCGTGCGGCACTGCGGCTTGCTCGCACCGCGCTACGAGTTCGCGCGGGTCGCGTGCAACGGCGACGACTTCGGCCTGATGGCGGTCGAGGAGCACGTCGCGCCCGAGCTGTTCGCGGCGCAGGGCCGGCGCGACGGGCCGGTCGTGCGCCTGCAGGAGGAGCCGATGTTCGAGGCGCAGGCCCGCCTGCGCTCCAGCGACCCCGACGAGGTCGTGCTCGACGACTACCGCACCGCGGCGGTGGAGACGATCGGCAGCACCGCGCACCCCGAGCAGGAACCTGCCGCGCTCGCGTTGCTGCGCGCGTTCGTCGCGGGCACGCTCGCACCCGCGCAGGTGTTTGCCGTGGACGAGCTGGCCGGCTACCTCGCGATCTGCGAGCTGTGGGGGGCGTGGCACGCGTTGCGCTGGCACAACCTGCGCTTCCACTTCGATCCGGCCACCGGCCGGCTCGCGCCGATCGGCTTCGACGCCAACCTGAACATGCGCCGTCCGGTCGGCCAGCTCGTGACGCCCGAGGAGCCGATCGTCCTGCGCATGCTCTCCGACCCGGAGGTGTTCGCCGCGTTCCGGCGACGCCTTGCCGCACTGTGCGCCGAAGTGCAGGGAGGCACGCTCCTGCAGCGGATCGCCGAGGTCGACGCGCGCTGCCGCGCGATCCTGCGCGGCGAGTACTGGTTCCTGCAGGCGTTCCCGCTCGACGAGCTCCGCGCGCGTGCCGCCTGGCTGGCGACCCTGCAGGACGGCAGCTTCCGGGCGCGCGCCGCGGACGCCGGCCTGGTGCCGCTCCTGGTCAGCGAGGTCGCGGACGGAGACTTCCGGGTGCGCAACCGGACGCCCTGGGAGGTCGTCGTGCACGGCGCCCGCTGGGTCGACGCCGCCGGGCACGCGGTGCCGGCCGAGCTGCCGGCGGACTGGCGGCCGTTCCGCATGATCCCGCCGCGCCCGGACGAGGGACCGATCCCCGAAGTCGCGCTGCGCCTGCCGCGGCCGAATGCGGCGCTGCAGCTCGTGGTCGAGGCGCGCATCGCGATGGTCAGCGAGAGGCACTGGGCGCGCGCGATGCCGCAGCCGCTGCCGGCGCACGCGCCCGCGCTCCCCGAGACGAGCGCGGGCGAGCTGGTCGCGCGCCATCCCTGGCTGACCGTGGAAGACGACGGGCGCACGCTGCGCGTCGCGCGCGGGCGGCACCGGGTGGAGCGCACCGTGGTCGTTCCGCGCGGCCGGCGCCTGGTGGCGGGCGCGGGGACCGAGCTGGTGTTCGCCGC
>DATGPD010000632.1:0-3863 GCA_035305285.1 Planctomycetota bacterium | reverse complement strand
CCAGAACGGATCGCCCTTCCCGGCCTCGCCGCGCAGGAACGCGGCGTGGCGCTGCGCGAGCGCGGCGCGCACCGCGCCGTCGATCGCCATGCCCGGCGGCCGGCCGGGCACCACGCCGAACGGTCCCCACGTGCCGGTGCGCTTCCAGGCGTCGGTCGCGGCGAGCGGCGGACAGGTCGCCGCCGCGAGCAGGGTGTGCGCCGCGTCGGCGGCGAGCCCGTCGAGCCGCGGCACGAGCACGCCCGCGCGTCGGATGCCCTGGCCGTCGCCGAGCTGCGTGTCGCGCAGCAGCAAGGTCGTGCTGCCGTCGCCGCGTTCGTTCTCCACCGTGCGCATCGCGAACCGGCCGCGGTGGCGCAGCACGAGCGCCAGCCCGTGGGTGCGGACCGAGAGCGAGTCGATCGGGCACGACATCGCGGGGTTGCGCGGGTCGCTGAAGAACACGCCGACGTCGGCGCCGAGGTGCGCCTGGCCCCGCCACGCGGTGAGGATCGCCTCGCACACGAGGCCGGTCGTGCCGAGCCGGCAGCGCCACAGCTCGACCCGGCGCGCGGCGTTTTCCTCCAGTACTTCGGCGCGCGCCGCTTCGGCCGAGGAGCGCTGCCCCGCGACTTCGTGCTCGAACACGATGCGCAGCCCCTCCGGCACCACGACCTCGCCGGGCGGCAGCTCCGGTCCGTGGCCCGGGACCAGCAGCACGCGCGTCTCCGAGGACGGGTCGAGCGGCATTTCGAACAGGCAGAGCGCCTGGCGCAGGCTGCCGTCCGGCCAGCGCGCCCCGAACGGCTGCCACACCGTGGCGATTCCGTCGACGTGCAGGTCCGGCAGATCGCCCGCGGGCACCGCACCCGCGGCGAACGGCACCGCGGCGGCGATCCACTCCCGGCGGGCGTGCGCCGCGAGGTTGTGCACGACCAGCTCGACGGTGGGGGCCGGCGCGGCGGGTTCCTGCGCGGCGAGGCTCAGGGCGAGCAGGGCGTGGGTCAGCGCGGCCACCAGCGCATCGTAGTGTCGGCGCGGCGCAGGTACGGCGCTGCCGCCGACGCGTCGCCGCGTACGCGCGACCGGCGGGCGCCGGTCCTGCCATGGCGCGTGCTGCCGGCGGCGTCGGACGCGGGCGTCGCGCCGGGCGCGACTGGCGCGAGTCCGGGTGCTGGCCCCTGGCGCCGGCGCAGCGCACGGCCCATGCTGGCTCGCCCCCCGAGGCGCCCCGGTGCGCCGAGAACAGTCCGGCAGACCACGCCCGTTCATGAGCATGCTGCGGCTCCTGCTGAGCGCGTTCCTCCTCCCCGGCCTGCTGTCCGCGCAGGCGAACCCCGAAGCCGCACTCACGGCCGAAGCGGTCCAGAAGCTCTGTGCCTACGCCAAGGACACGCTGGCAGCGGGCTACCCCGACCGCGCCGAAGAGATCTGGCGCGAGGTCCTGAACGAGTACGACACCAACAACGCCGTGGCGCGCAAGGCGCTCGGCTACACGCAGGTCGGGAGCTCGTGGGCGATCGACCCCGAGTTCCGCTATCCGGAGTACGGCGAGCCCACGCTGGCGCAGGCCAAGGCGCTGCGCAAACGGTGGGACAAGCTCGCCGAGGAGCTGGCCGAGGCGCACGTGCGCTGCGCGGAGGCGCTGGCGGCGGCCGGCGACGAGAACCGCGCGAACTACCACTACGACCGCGCGCTGCGCTTCCAGCCGGCGCACCCCAAGGCCGCGGCGGTGCGCGGCGTGCAGAGCTTCGACGGCATGTTCGGCTCGCAGACCGAGCTGGCCATCCTGCAGCGTTCGCGCCTCGTGCGCCGCGCGGTGAAGAAGGCGCGCGAGATGCAGGTCGAGGTCAAGCCGACCAGCGACGTGCACGAAGCGCTGCGGCGCGCGGGCGTGCAGGTGGTCGGGTTCGCCGGTCCGAACGTCACCTGCTACGGCGACGTCGATCCGGCGATCGTGGAGGAAGCGGTGCGGGTCGCCGAGCGCGCACTCGCCCTGTGCAACGCGGTGTTCGAGGGCTTCGCGAGCTACCGCGGCGAACGGGTCATCGCGCACCAGTGCTTCTGCCGGACCGACGAGACCTGGCTGAAGATCCTGGAGGCGAACCAGGGCCTGCTCGGTGGCAGCAGCCTCGAGTTCCTGCGCGAGCACCGGCCGGCGACGACCCTGAACCACCCGCAGCGGCTCGGTTTCATGCGCGCGCTGGAGTCGTCGGCCACGGCCTACGACATGGCGGCCCGCTGGATCGCGCAGAGCTTCGCCGGCTTCCGCTGCGACGCGCTGAGCGAGGGCATCGGGCACACGATCGTGGGCCTGCTGCTCGACCGGAACCTGTCGTTCTCGATCGGCGAGGACAAGGAGAAGGGCACGGTCGCGTCGCGCACGCGCAAGCTGCAGCTGCGCATCCCGGACATGCAGGTGTGGCAGGACCTCGCGATCGACGTCGCGTGGGAGAACACCAGTGTCCCGGCCGCGCAGCTACCCTTCCTCAAGGCCGCGTCGTTCCCGACCGAGGGACGGATCAAGGCGTGGTCGTTCTGCCACTTCCTGCTGCTGCGCGACCCGGAGCTGATGCGCAAGCTCGACAATGCGCCGGGCGACCGCGTGCGCACGCCCTACGAGCTGCGCCAGTCGTTCCCGGCGATGGCGGGCATCTCGATCGACGTGCTCGACCAGGAGTGGCGTGCGTTCTGGACCAAGGACACGCCGCTCCTGCGCGCGGCGCGCGGCGGCGAGGTCGGCGCGCTGGAAGCGGTGAGCGAGGAGGCGCTCGGCTGGATCGACGCGTTCAACGACGCGCGCCGGCGGCTGAACGAACAGGCCAAGGGCCTCGACCTGCCGCTCGTGCACTGGAGCGACGCGCTGTCGCGGGAGTGCAAGCTGCACGTCGACTACCTGGAGAAGCACAAGTCCGAGCGCGGGCCGGGCAAGGAGGACACCCAGGACCTCGAGAAGGAAGGGGCGACGCCGCGCGGCAAGCTGATGGCGGAGTCCGCGGTGGTCGTGTGCGGCACGGCCAAGCCGGACAAGGCGATCGAGAACTGGCTGCTGCTGCCGGGCTACCGACACGCGCTGTTGGACCCGCGCCTGCAGGTGGTCGGTGCGTTCGCGACGAAGTCGGTGCTGGTGATGGACGTCGAGCGCGGGCTGCAACCGCCGGCCCGGGCGATCTCGCGCACGTATCCGTTCGGCGGCCAGCAGGGCGTCCCGGTCGACATCGACGTCGCCGAGCTGGGTCCCGCGGTGCGCCGGTTCCTCGAGCAGAACGGCGCCAAGGTCGGCAAGAAGATCGGCTTCCCGCTGACCCTGCACCTGTACGGAGCGATCGAGGGCGGCCTGAACCCGGCGCCCGGTCACCATCGCTGTGAACTGCTCCTGCAGGGCAAGGAACCGGTGGAAGGGCTCGTGTTCGTGCCCACGAACACCGGCCCGCGGCGCACGCACGCGCGCGGTCTCGCGATGTTCCTCCCGCTGCAGCCGCTGAAGCGCGGCGCGTCCTACACCTACCAGTGGACGATCGGCGACCGGAAGGAGGGCAGGCCGATGCAGTTCACGACCAAGTGAACCGCGCGGCGGCCGAACCGCCGCTCCGGCGCGCCGCCGAGATCGCCCAGCGCCTGCGCGTCGGCGTGTTCTGCGTCGCGCGCGGCGACCTCGCTTCGGCCGGCGCGGTGCTGCGCGCGGTGCCCGCCGAGCTGCGCGACCTGCTCGCGACCGCGTGCGTGCTCGCCGATGCCGCGCTGCTGGACGCCGCGCGCGGCGAGCTGGCCGGCCTCGCGGTGCTCGCGCTCGCCGACCGTCCGGGCTACGGCGCGCTGCAGAAGGCCGCGGTCGCGCACGCCCTGCGCACCGGGCTCGACGTGCTCGTCGTTCTGCCGAGCGG
>DATGPD010000631.1:0-7069 GCA_035305285.1 Planctomycetota bacterium | reverse complement strand
CCGCGTTGCGCCCGGCGCAGGCCGCGGCGCGCGAGTTCGACCGGCAGAAAAACATCATGGCCGCCGCCGGGGTCATCCAGGAGGGCGACCCGCGTCCGCGGCCGGAACTCGAGGCGGTGTACCGCGAGCGGTTCCGCGAGCACGTCGTCGAGCTGGCGACCGGCGAACTCGTCGACGACCGCTACAAGCCGGCCGACCTCCGGCAGCTCAAGGACGCCCGGGAGCGCGCCCGCTACAGCGAGGTGTACGAGGCGCTCGGTGAGGACGGCTCGACGATCGCCTGGGTGCTGCCGGTGTCGGGCAAGGGCCTGTGGAGCATCCTCCACGGCTTCCTCGCGCTCGACGGCGACGGACGCACGGTCCGCGGCATCACGTTCTACGAGCACGGCGAGACCCCGGGGCTCGGCGGCGAGGTCGACAACCCGGACTGGAAGGCCCTGTGGCCCGGCAAGCACATCTACGCGGAGAGCGGCGAGCTCTACGGCGTGCGGGTCAAGAAGGGCAAGGTGAACCCGGACAACCCGGTCGAGGCGCGGCACTACGTCGACGGCCTCTCCGGGGCGACGATCACCGGCAACGGCGTCACCGCGCTGGTGAAGAACGGCCTCGTCGCCTTCCAGCCGTTCCTCGAGAAGATCAAGAAGGGCTAGCCAAGGCAAAGCGATGACCGCAACCCTCGATACCCCGACGACCAAGGCGCGCGCGCCGCTGTTCGGCAAGGCGGAGCGCAAGGCCCTGGTCGATCCGATGTGGGTCAACAACCCGATCGCCCTCCAGGTCCTCGGCATCTGCTCCGCGCTCGCGGTCACCACGCGGGTCGACAAGGCGCTGGTGATGGGTGCGGGCGTGATCCTGGTGTGCTCGCTGTCGAATGTGATCATCTCGTTCCTGCGCGACTGGATCCCGAGCAAGATCCGGATCATCGTGCAGCTCGTCGTCGTGTCCGGCGTCGTGATCGCGTTCGACCAGGTGCTGCGCGCCTACATGTACGACCTGAGCAAGCAGCTCTCGGTGTTCGTCGGGTTGATCATCACCAACTGCATCGTGATGGGGCGGCTCGAGGCGTTCGCGATGAGCAACCCACCGTGGCGCTCGCTGCTCGACGGGATCGGCAACGGCCTGGGCTACGCGTGGATCATCGTCACGGTGGCGCTCGCGCGTGAGCTGCTCGGCTCGGGCTCGGTGCTCGGCTACAAGGTCATTCCGGCCGCCGCCTACCAGGCCGGCTACGCCAACAACGGTCTGATGGTCCTCGCCCCGGGCGCGTTCGTCCTGCTCGGGGTGATCGTGTGGGTGCAGCGCGCGCTGTCTGGCTACACGGAGAAGTGAAATGATCCTCGCCGAAGGCCCCAACCTGCTGCTGTTCGGCCTGCGCCAGATCTTCGTCGAGAACATCCTGCTCGCGTACTTCCTCGGGATGTGCTCGTTCCTCGCGGTGAGCAAGCGGGTCGACAGCTCGCTCGGGCTCGGCGCGGCGGTGATCTTCGTGCAGACCATCACCGTTCCGATCAACTGGGCGATGCAGAACTACGTGCTCGCGCCGGGCGCGCTCTCCTGGGCCGGCCTCCCGGACACCGACCTCAGCTACCTGCAGTTTCTGTCGTTCATCGCCACGATCGCGGCGGTCGTGCAGGTAGTCGAGATGGCGATCGACAAGTTCAGCCCGAAGCTCTACGCCGCGCTCGGCATCTTCCTGCCGCTGATCGCGGTCAACTGCGCGATCCTCGGCGGATCGCTGTTCATGGTGCAGAACAACTACGACTTCCCGCACGCCGTGGTGTACGGGCTGACGTCGGGCATGGGCTGGGCGCTGGCGATCATCAGCATGTCCGCGATCCGCTGGAAGATCCGCACCAGCAACGTGCCGAAGCCGCTGCGCGGCCTCGGCATCACGTTCCTGACGACGGGGCTGGTCGCGATGGCGTTCATGACCTTCAGCGGCGTCTGATCCGGGAGCACAGCCATGGGATTCCTCGGCACCGTCTTCCTCGGGGTGGTCGCGCTGACCGCGGTCATCATCCTGCTGGTCGTCATCCTGATGTTCTGCGAGCGCAGCCTGGTCCGGAAGGGCAAGGTGCGCGTGCTGATCAACGACGACCCCGAGAAGTCGCCGATGGTCGACGTCGGCAGCAACCTGCTGAAGGCGCTCAGCGACCACAAGGTGTTCCTGCCGTCGGCGTGCGGCGGCAAGGGGTCGTGCGCGATGTGCAAGTGCCAGATCCTCGAAGGCGGCGGCAACCCGCTGCCCTCGGAGATGGCGCACCTGTCGCGCGCCGAGGCGAAGAACCACTGGCGCCTCGCCTGTCAGGTCAAGGTGCGCGAGGACCTGAAGATCAAGGTGCCCGCCGAGATCTTCTCGATCCGCAAGTGGGAGTGCACCGTCGTCAGCAACCGGAACGTCGCGACTTTCATCAAGGAGCTGGTCGTCAACCTGCCGCCGGGCGAGGTGCTGGAGTTCGAGTCGGGCGGCTACATCCAGATCGACGTCCCGGTCTACCAGAATCTGCGGTTCGCCGACTTCGACATCGACCCGCAGTTCCGGCCCGACTGGGAGAAGTACAAGCTGTTCGACCTGGTCGCGAACAACCCCGAGCCGTGTTTCCGGGCCTACTCGATGGCCAATCACCCGGCCGAGGGCAATCGGATCATGCTGAACGTCCGCATCGCGACGCCGCCGCCGCGCACCCAGGGCATCCCGCCGGGCGTGTGCAGCAGCTACGTGTTCAGCCTGAAGCCCGGCGACAAGATCACCATCTCCGGCCCGTACGGCGAGTTCCACATCAAGGACACCGACAACGAGATGGTCTACATCGGCGGCGGCGCGGGAATGGCGCCGCTGCGCAGCCACATCTTCCACCTGTTCCACACGCTGAAGACCAAGCGCAAGGTCAGCTACTGGTACGGCGCGCGGAGCAAGCGCGAGATGTTCTACACGGAGGACTTCGAGGCCATCGAGCGGGAGTTCCCCAACTTCAAGTACCACGTCGCGCTGTCCGAGCCGCTGCCGGAGGACAACTGGACCGGCTATACCGGCTTCATCCACCAGGTGGTCTACGAGCACTACCTGAAGGACCACAAGGCGGTCGACGAGATCGAGTTCTACCTGTGCGGCCCGCCCATGATGCTCACCGCGGTGCAGAAGATGCTGGCCGACCTCGGCGTCGAACCGAGTCAGATCGCGTTCGACGACTTCGGCTCCTGAGCCTGGATCGCGACCTGCCGGGCGCGCGCCGCGCGCGCGCCCGGCGCCTGCTGTGCGCGACGCCGCTCGCTCTGCTCGCGCTCGCGCCGGCTGCCTGCGGCGGCGGCGAGGTCCGCCACGTGCGCGGCCCGACGATGGGGACCCACTACGAGGTGAAGTGGGCCACGGCGCGACCCGGGGCGGTGCCCGAGGCGAGCGTGCGTGCCGAGGTGGATCGCGTACTCGACGCGGTCGACGAGGCATTCAGCACGTGGAACGAGGCGAGCGTGCTCAGCCGGTTCAACGCGCACCGCTCGACCGAGCCGTTCCCGATCCCGGAGGCGCACCGCGCCGCGTTCCGCGCCGTGTTCGCGCTCGCGGCGGAGGTCGTCGAGCGCACGGGCGGCGCGTTCGACCCGACGCTCAAGCCGCTGCTCGACGTGCTCGGGTTCTCCGAGCGCGATGCCGATCCGCCGTCCGCGACGGACCGGGACGCGGCGCTCGCGCGCACCGGCTGGCGGAGCGTGCGCCTCGATGACGAGGGCCTCTTGCACAAGGAGATCCCCGACCTCGCGCTCACGTTCGACTCGTTCGTTCCGGGGTGGGCGGCCGACCGGATCGCCGACGCGATCGTCGGTCTCGGCGCGATCGGCTGCATGGTCGACGTCGGCGGCGAGATCGTGTGCCGCGGCCACAAGCCGGACGGGGAGCCCTGGGTGATCGGCATCGAACGTCCGGCGCCGCCCGGCGCGCCGACGGTCGTCCACCAGCGGCTGTCGTTCACCGGCGGCCTCGCGACGAGCGGCACGTACCGCAACGTGCGCATGGTCGACGACCGGCTGATGCACCACGTGCTCGACCCGCGTACCGGCGAGAACGTGGCGCACCCGTGGGCGGCGGTGTCGGTACTGGCCGACTCCGCGGCGCTCGCCGACGCGCTGGCGACCGCGTTCCTCGTGCTCGGACCCGACGGCGCGGCTCCGGTCGTCGATGGCTGGCGCGATCGCGGCGTGCGTGCGCTGTTCCTGGGCTTTCCCGACGACACCGGGCGGGTCGCCGAGCGACGCCTGTCCTGGTGAACAAAAAAGGCTTCCCCGAGAGCCTCACGGCGCTCGGGGAAGTCCCTGCCTGGGCTAGGTGCCCGTTGCGTTTCTTTCCACCCGCGCGGGGCAAAGCAGAAGGTGTGCCGCGTCGCCTGCGCCGGCGGACCCGCTCGCGTCGGCGACCGCAAGTTCCCGCTGTATCGGGATTCGCGGCGGGCGGCGTGCGCGGTGCGCCGTCGCCCGTCGGCCGCGCGGCGACGGTCCGTCGTCGCCCGCGTCGGCGCGTCGTCAACGCCGGCTTCCCGAGCCGAGCGACTCCGCCGTCGCGCGCGCCATCTGGCGGAGGCGCCGTGCGATCGCCTCGTGCGTCGCGGCCTGCGCCGGGTCGACAGGGCGCGCGCGCTCGAGCACGGCGAGCGCGTCGTCCAGCCGCCCGACCGAGGCCTGGGCGCTCGCCAGCGTGTACAGCTCGTGCACCGCCAGCTCCTCGACCGCGGGGGCGAGCAGGGCGATGACCGCGTGTGCGTCCTCCGCCGCGAGCAGTGCCTGCGCGCGCAGCGCGCGCGGCGCCGCCTCGCCGAGCCCGAGGACGAGGTCGTGGCGGCCGAGCGTCAACCAGATCGCCGCGCGCGCGGCGGGGTCCGCCCGCCGCAGCTCGGCAGCGGCCGCCGCGATCCGCGCCGCGTCCGGGTCGACACACCCGCGCAGCGCGGCTTCGGCAGCGTCCAGGTCGCCCTGTCCGAGGAGCGCGACCGCGAGTTCGGTCGTCGCGCGGGCGCGCGCGGCGCCTTCCTCGCGGTCGACCGCCGCGCGGAACGCCGCCTCGTCGATCGCGAAGGCGAACCACGCGCCGACGTGGTCGACCGGTTCGAAGCGGCGCAGCCAGTGGTGCACGCGGCCGGGGTCGCGCGGATCGCGCGGCGAGAGGTGCTCGCCGTGCACCAGCAGCTTGCCGAACGAGGGCCCCTGCGCGCGGGCCATCGGCACGCCGTCGGGGTGGCGGGCACGCAAGGCGGCGAGGTCCTGATCGGTCGCGGGTCCGTCGGCGCGCCAGTCCAGGGTGCTGTCCATGAACCACAGGTACGGGCGCGGCGCGAGCGCGTTGAACGCCGGCAGGAAGCGCGGCCACGTCGTCGCCGCGCCGACGACGAGCCCGATCCCGACCGCGCCCGCCGCCGCCGTCCCGAGCAGGCCGCGCCACGCCGCGAGCGCGGCGAGTCCGCGCCCGCCCGCCAGGCACAGGAACGGCACGACGGGGAGCGCGTAGCGGACCCCGATCTGCAGGCGGGTGATGCCCGAAAGGAACACGAGCGGCACGAGGGTCGCCACGGCGCAGACCCAGGCGAGCCACGGCGGCCAGGGCGGCGCGCGCACGAAGAGCCCGAGCAGGAGCGCTCCGAGCGCGAGCAGGGGAAGCTTGGTCGCGAACGCGACGAGGTAGTACGTCCAGAAGCCCGGCGCGACGCGACCGGCGAAGAAGGTCGGCAGGCCCTCCGACACCAGCTTCTGGTAGTCGGCGCCGCGTACCCACGGCTCGGGCAGCAGATGGAACAGGATGCGCCCGGGCCCGGTCGCGGCGACCGCGCGCAGCGCCGCGCTGTGCGGTCCGTAGGTCCGGTCCTCCGGCGCGACCTCGACCCCGGCGGGCGCCGGGCGCACTTCGTATCCGGGCGCCTGCCACAGGTAGGCGGTGTGCAGCGCGGTCCACGCCGCGACCGCGACGAGGACCGTTGCGAGGAGCCCGTCGGCGATCCGGCGCACCAGGTCGGCGCGCTGCCGCGACCAGAGCAGGCGCGGCGCGAAGCCCTTCGCCAACGCGCCGAGGAGCACGAGGCCGAGTGCCGGCACGAGCAGGAGGCCGAGGTACTTGGTCGCCAGGGTGGCGCCGAGGAGGACGCCGACCACGAGCAGCCCGGGCAGGCTCGGCGCGCGCAACCAGTGCCACGTGCGTTCCCATGTCCACAGGCTCGCGCAGGTGAGCGGCATGTCCGCGGTCATCAGGCACCCGTGCGCGAGGACCAGCGGGCACGTGGTCCACAGCAGGAGCGCGGCGAACGCGGCGCGCGCGCCGAACGCCCGGTGGGCGAGCCGCCACACGGCGAGCGCGGCGAGCAGCGTGATCGGTACGAACCCGAGCCGGCCGAACGGTGCGTAGGCGCGGAAGTCGGCCGGGTCGGCGAACAGCGCGCCGAGCTGGTTGGGCCACAGCGCGAGCGGGCCCTGCAGCACGGTGTGGTACGCGTCGAAGCGCAGCTCCTCGCGCAGCAGGGTGCCGGCGTGCACGTAGTGCGCCTCGTCGGGGGTGAGCTTCTGCTGCCAGCACAGGACGACGAGCGACGCCGCGTGCACCAGGAGCAGCACGATCGAGGCGCGCCGGAGCGCGCGGTCCGACCGCGGATCGTGCGTCATGTGGTCGCCGGCGGCACCGCGCGCTTCGCCTCCTGCCACGCCGCTTCCAGCTCGTCGAGCGAAGCGCCGGGGAGCCGGTCGCCGAGCTTGCGTTCGACCCACGCGAAGCGCGCGCTGAACCGGTCGATCGTGCCGCGCAGCGCGTGCTCGGGGTCGACCCCGAGGTGGCGGGCGAGGTTGACCAGACTGAACAGGACGTCGCCCAGCTCGGCGGTGATCGCCGCGCGGTCGCCCGCGGCGCAGGCGGCTTCCAGCTCCTCCAGCTCCTCGCGCACCTTGGCCGCGGGGCCGGTGCGGTCGGGCCAGTCGAAGCCGAGGCGCGCGGCCTTCTCGCCGACGCGCAGCGCGCGCAGCAGCGCGGGCAGGGCGCGCGGCACGCCGGAGAGAGCGCTGCGTGCACCGCCCGCCTCGCGCCGCTTGATCGCCTCCCAGCTGC
>DATGPD010000630.1:0-4352 GCA_035305285.1 Planctomycetota bacterium | reverse complement strand
GGCCGACTACTCGTTCCACGGTGTCGCGTTCTCCGTGGGCGCACGTTGGTGAAAGTTCGTCGCGTTCGCGATCCGCGACGGAGACACCCCGTCACAGGCTCCCGATGCGCGGGTCCGGACAGGCGCTGACGCACACCAGGCGGCCGTCCGGCTGCGCAATGGCGATCGAAACGCAATCGGCGTCCTACCCGGGGCCGGGTCCACAACCGGACGAGACAAGAGAAGCCTCTGTCGCAGGCAGCAAAGAGAGACGGCGTGATCCTGATCCGCTGACGGCATCAGCGTCTCGGCCGGAGACGTCGAGGTCGCCGGCCGATGAGCGCGTGTTTGCGTCCGGTTCCGCAAACGACGCCGCAATCCATGCCGGATCGTGGTGTGCGATGTTCCATGCATGGACACCAGGAACACTCCTCGCGCTCGCCCGTGCGGGACATGACAAACCAAGCCCCTCGTCGAGTGACATGCGCGTCACCGCCTGAAACCCATTCCCTTCGGCAACGCTGCGCGCGTACGCTCCCGCCATGCCCGAGCGCCCCATACCCCACGCCCCCCGCCGCGTGCTCGGGCCCGGCTTCCACGCGCGCGTGTTCGCGGTCGTGCGCACGGTTCCGCCCGGCTGGGTCACCACCTACGGCGACGTAGCTGCGGCGCTCGGCCGCCGCCAGGTCGCGCGGCGGGTCGGCGAGGCGCTCGGCGCGTGTCCGGACGACGTGCCGTGGCACCGCGTCGTCAACGCGCGCGGCATGGTGAGCGTGCGCGCGGACGGGCGGCCGAGCGCGAAGCAGATCCGCCTGCTGCGCCGGGAAGGGATCGCGGTCGACGCGGACGGACGGATCCACGCGTTCGAGGAACACCGCTTCCTGCCGGAGGCGCAGCCGTGAGCCCGGCCCGCAAGGCGCGTCGGATACCGAAGCGCCCGCGCCGGCTGTCGGCGGCCGAACTGCGCGCGGCGCTCGTGCGCCTGCCGAACTGGCGGCTCGACGGCGGGCGGCTGTACCGCGAGTGGACGTTCCCCGACTTCGCGACCGCGTTCTCGTTCATGACGAAGGTCGCGCTCGTCGCCGAGGCGATGGGGCACCATCCCGACTGGAGCAACTCCTACCGCATGGTGCGCATCTGGCTGACGACACACGACGCGGGCGGGATCACCATCAAGGACATCGCGCTCGCCGAGAGCATCGGAGCGTAGCGGCGCGCAGCACACCGTCGCTCGCCTGCGCCCGCGGGTGAGCAGCCGTCGGCCGGCCACGGCGGGCGCCGCCTCCGATCCGGAAGGGACGCGCGAGGTTCCCGGATACCGCGCCCCGGCCGGCAACACCAGGGGGTCGTCCGCCCGAGACCAACGGACGACCGAGGCGTGCCCGGCGCCCCACCCACTCAGCGCGCCAACTCGACGAAGCTCTCGCCGTCCAGGATGCGCTCGACGAACGCGCGCGCCTTCCCGGCCTTCCCCGCCCGCCAGAGCGCGTGCACGAGGGCGGTCATGCGCGCGACCTGCGCGTCGTGCGTTCCGGCCGTCAGCTCGCCCACGCGATCGGCCACGGCCGCGGCGCAGAACAGCAGGCGCGTCGCCCAGTCGTTCCACATCGTGGTGTCCGGGCCTTCCAGCAGGCCGGTGAACCACTGCACGCCGTCGGCGAGCGGCAGGACCGCGTCGCGCACGTTGCCGAACAGCATGTGGTAGGCGCCGGTCGCGCGCTCCATCTCGGCCTTGCACCACGCGCGGCGCGCCTCGGGCACCGTGCGGTCGAGGTAGTCGCGCACCGCGCGGTCGAACACGTCGCGCCAGCCCGGCGGCAGGGGCGGCACGATGCCGCGCCCGGCGAGCGCCCGCGCGAAGAACGCGGCGCCGAGGCTCGCGCCTTCGAGGTTCCAGTGCGCGGGGTCGAGGTAGCACGTCGGATCGGGGATGTCCGAGCCCTCGCGGCACGTCGCGGCATCCGGATGCAGCACGTCGAGCCCGAGCGCGCGGCCCTCCTCCGCCATCGCACGCGCGACCTCGCCGATCGTGTGCAGCGGCGCCGGATCCAGGTCGCGCGCCCGCTCGAACGCCGCGCGCGCGCGTTCCTGCTCGCCGCGCGCGAGCAGCACCTTGCCGAGCAGGAACTGGACGTCGGCGCGGTCGGGGTGCGCGGCGGCGAGCGCTTCGGCGGTCTCCGGCGACACCGGCGTGCCGCGCTGGTGCGCGAGCACCGCGGCGTCGATCGCCGGCACCTGCTCGACCATGCCGCGCGGCCAGCTCCCGGCGAGGTCGTACGGACTCACGAGGAACACGAGCGGCACGCCCGCCGCACGCGTCGCGGCCGCCATGCGCCGCATCGACTGCCGCGTGCGCTCGGCGAGCAGGTCGCGGTCGCGCGCCGACACCGGCAGCCCGCCCACCAGCGGGCGCGCGGGGCGTGCATCCAGCAAGCGGCCGAGGATCGTCTGCAGCACGTCCTCGCCGGCGAACGCGTCCTTCGCCCGGTCGCGCGTGGCGAGCGCGAGGAACGCGCCGCGCGCGCGCGTGCCGTGGTCGGCGAGTCGACCGAGCCAGTCGTCGGGCAGGAGGTTGCGGCCGAGGAAGATCCGCGCGCCGATCTCGTTGCCGCCGAAGTCGGCGAACACCGCGTCGGGCTGCGCGGGCAGCACGCCCACGACCATCTCCGCGACGCGCGTGCTGTCGATCGCCGGCTTGGCGATCGGCTTGATCACCAGCCTCCGGTCGGGGAACACCGCGCGCAGGCCGACCTCCAGCAGCGTCGCGTAGCTCGCCTGCAGCCCGTACGGGTAGCCGAAGGTCAGGCTCGCGCCGATGAACAGCACGCGGATCTCGCCCGGCTCCTTGGGCCGGCGCAGCTCCTCGTGCATGCCGAGCGGGTCCTCGACGCCGGTGACCGGGTCGAGCACGGCGCACGGGTCGTGCGGCCACAGGTGGAACGCGGCGGCGGCGCCGACGAACCCGAGCGCGACGTGCAGGCACGTGCGCAGCGGGAACGGCGGGCGCGCGCGCGGATCGGACATCGCCTCGTCCCCCATGGCCTCGGAGTCGCCCATGCCCTCAGAACTGGAAGTACATGAATGGAATGCCGGTCGGCCCGCCCGCGGCGAGGAGGCCGAGGAACACGGCGACGACGGCGCCGACCACCAGCGACGGCAGGCGGATGAACGCCGCGCGCGCGGCGGCCTGCACGCCGTCGGGCAGGGCGTGCGTCGCGATCCCCGCGGCGAACGCCAGCCACACCCAGCCCGACGCCGGCATCCCCGCGGTCGGCGCGAACAGGCGCGCGAACACGTCGCCGGTGTGCGCGAAGCTGCTCGTGCGGAACACGACCATCGAGGCGGCGAAGAAGTGCAACGTCAGCAGCCACGCCGCGACGCTGCCGGGGCGCGAGCGGAACAGCGTGAACCCCTGGCGCGACCACAGCCGGTTCACCACCAGGTACGTGCCGTGGATCATCCCCCAGGTCACGATGTTCCAGTGCGCGCCGTGCCACAGGCCGGCCAGCGCCATCGTCACCCACAGGTTCCAGTAGGTGCGCAGCTCCCCGCGCCGGTTGCCGCCGAGCGAGTAGTAGAGGTAGTCGCGCAGCCAGGTCGACAGCGAGATGTGCCAGCGCCGCCAGAACTCCTCCATGCTGCGCGCGCGGTACGGGGTCCGGAAGTTCTCCGGCAGCCAGAAGCCGAACAGCCTGGCCGAGCCGATCGCGATGTCGCTGTAGCCGGAGAAGTCGCCGTAGATCTGCAGGCAGTAGCCGTACATCGCGAGGAGCACGACGAGGCCCTGCGCCTGGCTGCCCTGCGCGTACGCGCCGTCGACCAGCTCGACGGCGATCACGTCGGAGATCAGCACCTTCTTGGTGAGCCCGACCATGATCCGCCACAGCCCCTCGTGCATCGCCTCGCGCGTGAGCGCCGGCGGCCGCTCGAGCTGCGGCAGGAAGTCGCGCGCGCGCACGATCGGGCCGGCGACGAGCTGCGGGAAGAACGCAACGAACAGCGCGAACTCGCCGAAGCTGCGCGCCGGCGCGAGCACGCCGCGGTACACGTCGATCGTGTAGCTGAGGCTCTGGAACGTGTAGAAGCTGATGCCGACCGGCAGCAACACGTCGAAGGTCGGCAGGTCGAGCCCGAACCAGGCGATCCCGGTGTCGCGGAAGAAGTTGTAGTACTTGAACGCGCCGAGGACGCCGAGGTTGGCGACCACCGACAGCGTCACCAGCCGGCGCCGCGCGCGGCGGTCGTCGATCGGACGCTGCGCGATCGCCTTGCCGAGCCAGTAGTCGAGCGCGGTGCTGAAGAACAGCAGGCCGAGGTACTTCCAGTTCCACGAGCCGTAGAAGAAGTACGACGACGCGAGCAGCCACAGGAGC